>CABVDE010000029.1 GCA_902496945.1 uncultured Collinsella sp. | reverse complement strand
CGCGTTTCCGCAGCTCGACATAGCGAATCCATCACCCGTTTCCTAGACTGTCAGAAACCGGAAAACTCACGGCCACCACAACGACAATGGCAAAGACACCGGCAATGAGGCCCTCGATAAAGGTCTCGGCATTGAACACGTTGGCCACGTTGCGCTTCGATGCGCCAATCGCACGCAAGATGCCAATCTCTTTCTTGCGCTCCAGCACGCTGATGTACGTGATGATACCAATCATGATGGAGCTCACCACCAGACTGATACTCACGAATGCGATGAGCACCAAGCTGATGGTGTTCACGATGTCGGTCACCGAGCCCATGATGATGCCCATGTAGTCGGTGTACGAAATTGCCTGTTCATCATGGCCAGCAGCTTTGACCTGCTTGTTGTACGCATCGATATGGTCGAGTACGCGCTCCTTGGCCTCAAAGTCACGCGGGAAAATCCTGACCGAGATGGGATCCGCTTCATCCGCGTAGCCCAACGTGGTCAGATTGTTGTCGTAGGTGAGCTTCGACGCCTTGGCATAGCTCATCATGAGCGAGCTCAGGTCCTCGGCGTCCATGTTGAAGTGAATGGCACGAGCAAAGGCGCTCGCATCCACGCGCATGGCGCTCGACAGGTTGGCAAAACTCGAAGACATCTGCGTCGCCATCTGGTCCATGAGCCCCGCCGCGCCTGCTTTAAGCTGGGACGATACCGTCGCCGCAATCTGATCGCTGATCGACTTCATCACCTGATCCATTGCCTGCTGCAGATACGGAGTCAGCTGCTTTTGCACATAGTCGGTCATCGCCTGCTGCAGGCGCTCGGCCAAGGCATCGCCGCCGAGCGCTTTGAGCTGGGCCAGGATTTGCTGGGCTGCGGCATCATTTTCAAGATACGTCGAGAATGCGGCAGCGAGCTTTGACGCGTCTTTAAGATCTTCGGGTGTCAGCGCCTTAAACTGATCAGACTGCAAAAAGCCCTCAAACAGTTGGTTGGCCAGTGTTCCCACCTGCTGCATTTGCTCGGGCGTGAGTTCCAGACCGTCAAAGATGCCCGAGAAATCTGGGGCCGGTGCTTTTGCCATAATGTCGCCAAAGTCGATGTCCTTCCCAACACCCGAAAGGTCGATATCCAACCCGGACAAGTCAAGACCCGACAGGTCCATACCGCCGCCTGCACCCGAGAGCGCAGACGTATCGAACGAGAACGCGCTCTTCAGCGCCGCCTCGTCAACGCTGAACATGCTGCCCAGATCCACGCCTTGCTTGGCCTCGCCCTGCAGTTCATCGAAAGACTTGCCCGTAAAGACATCCGTCTCGGGGTGGGCGAGTTGCTCCTGCACAATCTGCGAATCGGCGGCGCGCTCCATAAGCTGGCGAGTCAGCGCATGCGTATAGGCAATGCCCGGAGACAACGCACTCGCATTGGCCGTCTCGTTGGGTCGCACCACGCCCACAATGTGCACGTCAATACCGTCGGCAACCTTGGCAGCCATAAAGTCGGCGTCGTCAGACATGTCGGTCCACGTGCCGGTCTCTTCGTTTTTGCGATAGGCATCGGCCGGCGACAGCACCTTAAACGTCGTGGACAGCGCATCGTCGTAGGTAAAGTCGGCGGCGGTATCGGGCGTTTCGATCTTACCGTCAGCCGTCATGGCGCTGTTAACCAAGTCGTTGAGCTCGTTGATATCCAGCGCGCCGATGCTGTAGAGCGTATAGTCGCCCACCGTTCCACGGCTCGAAAGCACCATTACGGCTTCGTTAGCAGACGTAGGCCAATGTCCCGCCACGACATCGTACTGGCTGTCGAGCAAGCTCTGGTCGTCAATCATCTCGTTAAAGACCGAGGTTCCCATGGAATCCATGCTCACCGTTGCCGCCGAACTTGCGCCGCCGCTCATGGCCTCGGTCATAGCGTTGGGAACAAGCCGAACGGGCTTCTCGTCACCCTTACCCGCACGATAGACAACCGGCGTCACGCCATAGCCGTACTGGATGGCATTGACTTCTTTATCGATGCCGTCGCCACCAGCATCGAGCCATGCCTTAAAGCTCGTCATATCGTTGGACTTAACACTTGCAAACATATCCTTTACGGCCGTGACCACAGGGATCTTATCGGTTCCCTGAGCCTTGCCGCCGGCACTGTCGTCGGACGAACCCTCGTTTTTGGACGTATCGTCATCCGCAGCCCCCTGCCCGCCCATCATGGACGACAGGTCGTAGTCCTGCTTGGAGATGGTAAGCGGGTAGCTCGAGAGCGTATCCTCCTCGACCTTTTTGATGTAATTGTTCACGCCATTGGAGAGCGCCAGGATTGCCGCAATACCGATAATGCCAATCGACCCCGCAAAGGCAGTCATGGCCGTACGGCCCTTCTTGGTCATAAGGTTTCGCGCCGAAAGCCCCAGCGCTGTCACAAAGCTCATCGAAGTTTTGCGCGTAGGCTTAGCCTCGCGACGCGCGGCCTTTGCTACATCAAAGGGGTCGGAATCGTCGGTGATCTTGCCGTCCGCCAGGTTGACGATGCGCGTGGCGTACTGGTACGCCAGCTCAGGATTGTGCGTGACCATGATAACCAGACGGTCGCGCGCGACGTCCTTGAGCAAGTCCATGACCTGCACGGACGTTGTGGAATCCAAGGCACCAGTCGGCTCGTCTGCCAGCACAATCTCGGGATCATTAATCAGGGCGCGGGCGATGGCCACGCGCTGCATCTGTCCACCCGAAAGCTGACTCGGGCGCTTGTTCACGTGCTCGCCCAGACCAACGGCCTCGAGCGCCTTGCGCGCACGTTGGCGGCGCTCGGCGTGTCCCACGCCCGTGAGCGCAAGCGCCAGCTCCACGTTTTCCAAAATGGTCTGATGCGGAATGAGGTTATAGCTTTGGAACACAAAGCCGATGCGGTTGTTGCGATAGGCATCCCAATCGCGATCGTGAAAGTCCTTGGTCGAAATACCGTCGATCAGCAAGTCACCCGAGTCAAAGTGGTCGAGTCCGCCGATAACGTTGAGCATCGTGGTCTTACCCGAACCCGAGGGCCCCAGAATGGCCACGAACTCGTTATCCCGAAAAGACAGGCTCACGCTGTCGAGCGCCACCTGCGTAAACGACTGCGTAACGTACCTTTTGCAAATTCCTTTGAGCTCCAGCATGGACGGCAACCTCTCCTGCGCAGGCACCTTGCCCGCTCTCCCCCGCCGTTCGTATTAGACGCATTTGTCCTACTCTATCACTTTTTTTACCGGCGCCAGTGAGGAATGTAACAAACCGCGCCAAAAAACGAGCAGGACGGCACATCGCGTGACGTACCATCCCGCACATAGCATCGACAATGTGACAAAGGGACTGTCCCTTTGTCACATCTGCCCAACCCTTATTGGGGCACCCGATTCCCTATTGGATGATAAAGGACGGATGATACGGACACTTTTCGCCCATGCACACTGTATTGGCCGCATAGCTATCGCAGGCTGGCGTCTTCTCCCATGCTTTAAGCTGTGGTCCGCCGAGCGAGTTAAAAAACGAAACGGCCTCACGAATCGCCACGCGCGCATCTCGCTTGCAGCACCGTGGGCTTCCCGAGCGCGCGATGGCGGCAAGCAGCTCCGAAACCATAAGCTGCCCCTCCTGCCAGCCTTCACTGCGCAGCGGCGCATTGCCGCGCACGATTGCATATGCCATGCCCGCAGACGCAGCTGCCCCGCACATGCCCCAGCGGGCACACGTTGCCCCCGGCACGCAATCCGAACGAGACATCAAATCGGCAAGATCGTCTTTGAGCATCGCATCTCGCTCCCCAGATGCTTCGGCGTTGCGCCAGCACGCAAGCAGCACCGCGCCCACAATAAAATGGTGGATGGGGCCAAAAGCCACGCAGCGCTCATCTGCCATAACCTCTTCCAAAAGAGCCGCGGGCGCCACCGACGTACTGGCCATGAGCATCTCAACAATCCAGCCTGTTTGTTCGTCTTTTGCCATGCGGCATCCTCCTCTAAAACAAATTGTGCGCGCACTCCATTATGGCCTTCTTCTGCCCGGAGCGCTCAAATGCGAAACAACCTGCTTCGCTCGTGCCACCAACAAGCCCTGCTAGTTCTCGTCGCAAACCAGCCCTGCTCAGGAGCAACACCAGAGGCGATGGCAAGCACGATGGACAGTGGCAACACCACGACGGCAGCTCTTTTCGAAAAAGAAGGCCCGCGCAATCGCGCGAGGCCTCCCCATTCATGGAACTATGATCAAAGCAGCCCAAAAAGCTTACTCCCACTCAACGGTGCCGACGGGCTTGGGCGTGAGGTCGTAGCACACACGGCAGATGCCGGGAACCTCGGCTGTGACGCGAGCGGTAATACGCTTGAGCAGTGCCCAGTCGAGCTCAGGTACCTCGGCGGTCATCACGTCGACGGTGTTGATGCAGCGGATGATGCAGGGCCAGTCGTAGGCGCGCTTGCCCTCGCGCACGCCGGTGGCACGGAAGTCGGGCACCACGGCGAAGTACTGCCAGATGGTCAGACCTGCCTTGTCGATCTCCTCGCGCACGATGGCGTCGGCTTCGCGCAGCGCCTCAAGACGGTCGCGGGTGATGGCACCAAGGCAGCGGACGCCCAGGCCGGGACCGGGGAACGGCTGACGCTCGACCATGTTCTCGGGCAGACCGAGCTCGCGGCCCACGACGCGGACCTCGTCCTTGTACAGCAGCTTGACGGGCTCGCAAAGCTCAAACTGCAGGTCCTCGGGCAGGCCACCCACGTTGTGGTGGGCCTTCACGCCATCCTGGGACTCCAGGATGTCGGGGTAGATGGTGCCCTGGGCGAGGAAGCTGACCTCGTCGCCAACCTTGCGGGCCTCCTCCTCGAACACGCGAATGAACTCGGCGCCGATGATTTTGCGCTTGGCCTCGGGCTCCTCGACGTCCACGAGCTTATCCAAGAAGCGATCGGTCGCGTCCACATAGACCAGGTTGGCATCCATCTGGTTTTTAAAGACGTCGACGACCTGTTCGCTCTCGCCCTTGCGCATAAGGCCGTGATTCACATGCACGCAGATAAGCTGCTTGCCGATAGCCTTGATCAGCAGCGCTGCGACAACGGAGCTGTCAACGCCGCCCGAAAGGGCCAGCAGGACCTTTTTGTCGCCGATCTGCTCGCGGATTGCGGCGACCTGTTCTTCGACGAACGCCTGAGCAAGTTCGGGAGTGGTGATTCGCACCATGTCGTCGGGACGCTTGTTGGGATCCATGCAGAGCTCCTTTTCGGTTCGATGGAAATGCGCCGCGCATATGCAGACGCACTGTCATATGACCTCATTATATGCAGAACGAGATGCGTCTCCCATCGCTGTGACAGAGCTTTTTGCAGGGGTGGCAATTTTTCTTTATCCCAAGGTCAGCTAGACTTCGATAACCACTTCGGGGGCGGCATCGGTAAACTTATCTTATATACGCTCGACGCACTCGTAAGTAATACGCACTAGTTCCAACCCTCAAATGACGGGGCACAATGGCTGTTACTCGAACACCAAAATGGGCTGGCTCCGGTAACCCGAAGTCAGCCCATTACGCATTAGATTTCGTCTGAAGAGTCGAGTTCTGTCTCGATCTTGGCACGGCGCCTCTTTGCCGAGAAGAACGTTGCGCATAGGAGGACAAACGTGGCTACGAAAATCGTCGCACCGTAGAACACGCCCGTGGCCAGGTTCGCCAACCAAAAGACGCTTTCGAGCGGTACGATCTGCGCCTCAGCGATACAGCGCATTGCGGCAATTACAAGCGCGAACGCGGCGCCGCTAAGACCGCTGACAAGCAGGAAATATCCAACAGGAAGATGCTCGGTTTGCCCAAAACGATTGGTATCGACATAGCCCTTCCGCGTTTGCAATCCTGCGCAAATCAACATCACGAGAACGAGCCACAAATACATGGCTGCCTCGAACGGCGTTGCAAAGCCATGCGGCATTTCACTGGCGTCGCTGTGAACCCACGCAACCTGTCGAGCAATATCCTGGTAGACGAGGATTGCCAGCATGCCAAACGAAAGCAGCACGAAACCAAGCTTGTAGACCTTCGCTTTTTCTGCCTCCAGGCGCTCGTCCTTTGGGCCGGCATATTCACGCCACTTTTGCACGATTTTCAGATCTTCAAATTTCATAGGGAACTCCTAAAGAGCGCTAGGGTCGGCGTCGTTTTCGTCTTCCCAAAACAGATCGTTCAACGTAACGCGCAGCGCCTTACAAATTGCCACGCACAAATTGAGCGTGGGATTGTAGCCGCCCGCCTCGATAAGGCCGATGGTCTGGCGCGTAACGCCCACGGCCTGGGCTAAGTCGGCTTGCGAAAGGCCGACCGCCGCGCGCGCCGCCTTCATGCGTAGGTTCTTTTTGCCCGGCATGGATTTCCTTTCGTGGTAATGGACAGATATCCGCTGCAGCATGACAGAAATATATTGCATCTATCAACTGATGTCAACTATATCTGTCATTATGAAAATCATGTCTGTCATAGGTATGTGAGCAATACCTCGCTGCTCCCAAAAGTGCGCATGGCGCTGGTTCTGCCAGCCGCATGCTAAAAAGGGCTGGCCCCGATAGCCCGGAGCCAGCCCTGAGTCGCCTGACGCGGAGACCCCGGCGTTACTAGAGCTTCAGTGCCTCCATCATGGGCACGGCGGCGTCCCAGTCGATCTTCCAGCCGATCGAAACACGGACGGTCTCGCCCGTCGCAGGAGCTGTCGCAAACAGCGTATGGCTCTTGTCGGGACCGGTAAAGCGCAGCCATGCTGTACCGTTGTAATCGACCTGGTCGGTTGTCGTTTCCTTGCCTTCATAGATCTGCTCCAGGCTTGCAACTTCCTCCTGGGGCGAACGCGGGAAGATGCTGATGTGTAGGCGTCCTCCAGTCTCGTCGTGGAAGAAGCCCGCCTTTTCGCGGTCTTCGTCGGACGAATCCATCGTGTACCCATCGGCCGCCTCGATGCTGTACGATGCGCAATCGATGCCTGTCAAATCTGCCTTCTCGCCAGAGTCGGCCACGCCGCCGGCCACCGACTCAAAGGTAAAGTAGGCGGCTTCGACGGTCTGAGACTTGTAGGCCTTCTTTTCTACGGGAGCACTACCGCCGCCCGAACTGCCAGCCGAGCCGCTCGGAGCAATACCGCCGCAACCGGCCACCGTACACGCCAGCACGGTCGAAAGCGTCACGGTAGGAATTCCTAACAGCAGCTTCTTCGTCATGGGCGTCACCATCCTCATCGCTCCTTTCGGCTTACAGCTCATCCGTTGCCCGAGTCCCAAGTCGACTCCGTGGCATCGGCTTCCACTATGAGCGTATGACGAAACGCGGCGTACGCGAAGTGACCCGCGGCTCAAATAACGCCCCGTTAGGCCCCCTTTCAGGTCAAAAGGAACCCGGCTCGCGGCCGGGGTTCGATGCCATGGCGCTGCTTTGCGCCGACTGGAAAGAAGCGTACGCCCAGGGCGCGCTTTATATGCGAGACCCCAAAACGGTCAGCTTTGCCACACACCTGGAGACTGCAAATGGATCGGCCGTCGAGCTGTCGATTGCCGAAAATGCTCAGGACTGCCTCCCCTGGTTTCTCTCGTATGTCCCCATTGCCGACCGCATGAAGCTGCGCCGAGATTTTGAGACCAAGGCCCCGAGCATCGACGCCCATACGCAACCCGCTGCAAGCACGAACGCCGATACCGGTGCTCGCCCCGCTACGACCTCACTGCCCCCGCTCCTAGAGCGCAATCTCGAGCGCATGCAGGAAACCGAAGACTATCTCGAGGGCTCCATTCCGCAAGATCTCGTCGAGGAATTTGCATCCCTTGGCGAGGAACTCTCTTCGTTCGCATGGACCTCGCAGCGATGGACTGACACGATCATCGAGTATGCAAAGCGCGACATCGACGTCACGGCTCTTTTAGATCGTGATTGGAAATTCGCCTTCTCCAACCGGATCATCCGCTTCTATGAGGGTAAGGTCATCTTTCCGGTCAGCGTTCTTCGATGTGACGGGGAGACTCCGATTGAGGTGTCGATAACGCGCGATCGTAAGATGGATCGCCCGAGTGCGCTGCCTTGGCGCATCTGCTATGTCGACAACTTCGCCTTCCAAAAGGTACGTGCCGGTCGCGCGCTCACCGACTGGGCGTATCTGGGCAATATCGACAGCATGATCGAAAGTCTTGCAGATTACGCGCTGGACGAAAAATGGGGCTTTGAGCAAGACGAGGACTCCAAGGACTATTTGATTCTGCGCAGCTACCTCATGTATACCTTCTATCGCCTTCAGTCCGAAAAGAAGGTTCTCGAGAACAGCGACAAGGGAATCGCGGCATTTAACACCGGACTCGTCGACCCTACCTACGAGGCCATTTATGCCTGCTTTTCTCCATCGAGCAGCGGATGCCCATGGCGCTTCGAGGCCTTTTGCAAAGCAGGTTCAAAGCAGTGGGGCAAGAAACTCGTTGCGTCGTTTGACCCGCTTCCGCAGCGCGCATCCTACTTTGAAAAGAAGGAAGACCTGCTCTTTGACGGCAACAGAACGCTCCAGCGCGACGTTGACCATATCCTGCTCGACAACATCGACCGCCTGCCCGAGGCGTTTCTTGCCGAGGAGCTGCGAGGGGGCAGCGATGCGCTCGAAGCACTGTCGAGGGCGGTTAACGCAGATGACGACGCGTCGAAGAAGGCCGCCTATGACGAACTACGCGAAGCTGTTGAGGATAACGCCAAGGTGAAGCGTCGTCTGATCAACAGACTCGACGATGCCATCGAGCTCGCCCAGAAGCGTGTCGAGTGGAACTTTAAGACCGCCGTCCCGGCGTTCTACCCCACCAAGAACACTATGAGCCTGCTGCTACCGCTCGACCTGACCGAAAATGACCAGCCCGATGTCGCCCTAGTGGTCGAGCTCATGGAGTCCGGCGCCTATATCGGCCAAACGATCCTGACCATGAAGATGGCCTATAACAACGCGCGCCTGATCAGCCGCCCGGACAGCGACTGGCTCAACACTTCGCTGCAAGTTCCGGCCTGCTAGACCGCCCGATTCTCTTGCCCAGCGTTCCACCAAAGATCGTGGGGCTTTGCTATGTGTCGATCAATCGAACGGAACCAACTCGGTTTTGCCTGAGCAAGCTCTTTCCTACCAAAATTCGAACGATTGTTCGATGGATTTCGTGTTGGTTGGAATCGCCCAAGGGCTGGGCTATGCTACCTTGACTATCTATACGACTTAAATGCACAAGAGGAAGCACCAAGAGAGCGAGCATGGCAAAAAACACCGCAAACTATGGTAATGACAGTATTCGTCAGCTCAAGGACGAGGAGCGTGTACGCCTGCGCCCCGCCGTTATCTTTGGCTCGGACGGACTCGATGGCTGCGCGCATGCCGCCTTCGAGATCCTGTCCAACGCCGTTGACGAGGCGCGCCAGGGCTACGGCAAGCTCATCACCCTCACCGCCTTTCGCGATGGCTCTATCCAAGTAGAGGATAATGGCCGCGGCTGCCCGCTCGACTGGAACCCCTCCGAGAAGCGCTTTAACTGGGAGCTCGTCTTTTGCGAGCTCTACGCCGGAGGCAAGTACAATAACAACCAGGGTGGCGACTACGACTTCTCGCTCGGCACCAACGGCCTGGGCTCCTGCGCGACCCAGTATGCTTCCGAGTACATGGACGTCACGGTTTGGCGCGACGGCAACAAGTACTCCCTGCACTTTAAGAAGGGCAAGGTCGTCGGCGCCAAAAAGAAGGCGCTCGAGATTGAGCCCAGCGACGAGGATCGCACTGGTACCACCATCAAGTGGCGCCCCGACCTTGAGGTCTTTACCTCGATCAGCATTCCCCACGACTGGTATCGCGAGACCATGCGCCGCCAGGCCGTGGTCAACGCCAACGTGACCTTCCGCCTGCGTATCGAGGGCGACGATGGCGAATTTACCGAAGAGGACTTTTGCTATCCCAAGGGCATCGAGGACTACGTGCTCGAGAAGGTCGGCGCCGACTACCTCACCGAGCCCTTCTTTATCGAGGCCGACCGCCGCGGTCGCGATCGCGAGGACCTGCCCGACTACAACGTTAAGATCACCGCTTGCATGTGCTTCTCGCGCACTTTCATGATGCAGGAGTACTACCACAACTCATCGTGGCTCGAGAACGGCGGCTCGCCTGAGAAAGCCGCCCGCAGCGCTCTGACCAGCGCCATTGATGCCTACATTAAGCAACAGGGCAAATACAACAAAAACGAGAGCGGCATTAAGTGGCAGGACGTCCAGGACTGCCTGGTGCTGGTGACCAACTGCTTCTCCACCCAGACGTCCTACGAAAACCAGACCAAGAAGGCCATCAACAACCGCTTTATCCAACAGGCCATGACGGCGTTCTTTAAGGAGCGCCTCTCCACCTACCTGATCGAGAACAAAGATGCTGCCAACAAGATTCTGGAGCAGGTGCTCATCAACAAACGCTCGCGCGAGAATGCCGAGAAGACCCGCCAGAGCATCAAGACCAACCTGCAGCAAAAGACCGACATGGCCAATCGCGTGCAGAAGTTCATCGACTGCCGCTCCAAAGATAAGGACCGTCGCGAGATCTACATCGTAGAGGGCGACTCGGCAGCAGGCGCCATTCGCACCTCGCGCGATGCCGAGTTCCAAGGCGTCATGCCCGTCCGCGGCAAGATCCTCAACTGCCTGAAGGAGGACTATCCGCGCATCTTTAAGTCCGACATCATCATGGACCTCATGCGCGTGCTGGGCTGCGGCGTTGAGATCAAGGACAAGCGCATCAAGAACCTTGGCGCCTTCGACCTGGACAACCTCAACTGGAACAAGGTCATCATCTGCACGGACGCCGACGTCGACGGTTATCACATCCGCACGCTCGTACTCACCATGCTCTATCGCCTGGTGCCCACGCTCATCGACGAGGGCTACGTGTACATCGCCGAGTCGCCGCTCTACGAGATCAACTGCAAAGAGAAGACCTACTTTGCCTACACCGAGCTCGAGAAGAACGGCATCCTCAAGGAAATCGGCGACCAGAAGTGCTCCATCAACCGCTCGAAGGGTCTTGGTGAGAACGATCCGGACATGATGTGGCTCACCACCATGAACCCCGAGACGCGTCGCCTGATCAAGGTTGAGCCCGAGGACGTCACCAAGATGGAAACCATGTTCAACCTGTTGCTGGGCAACGACGAGACAGGCCGCAAGCGCCATATCTCTGAGCACGGCAAGGAATACCTGGACCAGCTGGACCTGCAGTAACAGCACATCGATAACGACGGCCCACAAGAAGTTCAAGAGGATATCGTGGCAAAGAAGAAGACGAAGAACCAGCCAAAGAAAAAGCAGGTCAACGCCGAGAACGTTATTGGCCTGCACTCCGAGGTCACCGACCAGCCGATTACGCAGACGCTCGAGGTCAACTACATGCCCTACGCCATGAGCGTTAACGTCTCGCGTGCGTTCCCCGAGATCGACGGATTTAAGCCCTCGCACCGCAAGCTGCTCTACACCATGTACAAGATGGGTCTGCTCAAGGGAGAGCGCCAGAAGAGCGCCAACATCGTGGGCCAAACCATGAAGCTCAACCCGCACGGCGACGCCGCTATTTACGAGACGATGGTGCGTTTGGCCACCGGTAACGAGGCACTGCTCGCCCCTTTCGTGGAGTCGAAGGGCAACTTTGGCAAGTACTATTCGGGCGACCTGAGCTACGCCGCCTCGCGTTATACCGAGGCCAAGCTCTCCCCCATCAGTGCCGAGATCTTCAAGGACATCGACAAGGACCCTGTCGACTTCGTCGACAGCTACGACGGCGCCATGAAGGAGCCGCGCCTGCTGCCCACCACGTTCCCCAACATCCTCGTCTCGGCCAACAAGGGCATCGGCGTCGCCATGGCGTCCGACATCTGCGGTTTCAACCTCAATGAGGTCTGCACCGCCACGATGCACTACCTGCAGGATCCCGACTGCGACCTGCTCGAGCACATGCCCATGCCCGACTTCTCGACCGGCGGCGAGATCATCTACCGCCGCGAGGAGATGGAGAAGATCGTCGAGACCGGCCTGGGCAGCTTCCAGATTCGCTCCCGCTGGCGTTGGATTCCCGAAGAGCGCATCATCGAGGTCTACGAAATCCCCTACACCACCAAAACCGACGTCATTATCGAGCGCATCGTCAAGCTCTCCAAGGAGGGCAAGGTCAAGGAGATCGCTGACATCCGCGACGAGACCGACCTTTCGGGCCTGCGCATCGCCATCGACCTTAAACGCGGTGTCGATCCCGACAAGCTCATGGCCAAGCTCTATCGCTCGACCACGCTGCAGGATTCGTTCTCGTGCAACTTTAACGTACTGGTCGACGGCTACCCCCGCGTTATGGGCGTGCGCCAGATCTTGCACGAGTGGGTCAAGTGGCGTATTGAGTCCACGCGTCGCCGCATTAACTTTGACCTGGGCAAAAAGTCCGAGCGCCTGCACCTGCTGCACGGCCTTGAGGCAATCCTGCTCGACATCGACAAGGCCATCGCCATCATCCGCGGCACCAAGCTCGAAGCCGAGGTCGTGCCCAACCTTATGAAGGGTTTCGACATCGACGAGACCCAGGCCGAGTTTGTCGCCGAGCTCAAGCTCCGCAATATCAACGAGGAGTACATCCTCAACCGCACCAAGGACATTGCCAAGCTCGAAGGCGAGATTGCCGAACTTGAGGAGATCCTCTCGAGCGAAGACAACATCAAGAAGGTCATCAGCGACGAGCTAGCCGCCGTCAACAAGAAGTACGTGATGCCGCGCCGCACGGGCAGGATTGAGCCCCATGAGGTCATCGAGGTGAGCCTGGAGCCCGAGGTCGAGGAGTACCCGGTCACCATCATGCTCTCGCGCGATGGCTACCTTAAAAAGATGACGGACCGCGTGCTCAAGAAGGCTGCGACACTCAAGTACAAGGACGGCGATAAGCCCTTTATCGAGTTCCCGTCCTCCAATACGCACGAGCTGCTCGTGTTTACCAACAAGAGTCAGGTGTACAAGTGCAAAGTCGCGGCGTTTGAGGACACCAAGTCGGCCCAGCTAGGCTCGTACCTGCCGACCGATCTTGAGATGGAACCCGACGAGAGCGTCATTTGGGTCATCGACCCCGAGGACTACAAGGCCGACGTGCTGTTTGTCTTTGAAAACGGCCGCGTGGTGCGCGTCGCGCTTTCCGGATACGTCACCAAGACCAACCGCAAGCGCCTCAAGAATGCCATCTACGGTGGCAGCAAGCTGCTGTATGCCCAGGTGCTCAAGGAAGATCGCGACATCGCGCTGGTCTCGAGCGACTACCGTTTGATGAACTTCAACACGTCTCTGCTCAAGACCAAGACGACTACCAACACGCAGGGCGTTCAGGCCTTCACGGCAAAGAAGGGCCGCTCGGTCACCACCGTCGGCACGACCGAGGACATCCTCGGCGCCGGCGTCTCAGCCGAAAAGTTCACCGCGCAGAGCCTGCCCTCCGCCGGTGCCCTCATGAAAGAGAACGACATGCCGAGTCTGTTTGACTAAAACAACGGTGGCCAAACCGTCATGGTTTTACAAAGCAGCGGGGCCCGGAGCGCAGCAACATCGCGCTCCGGGCCCCGCTCGTTGCAACGTATATCATATGCCCCACACGGGAATCGCTTGGACATCCTTGGTAATAAGGTATGGATCTGGGGTTTGACAGACAACGTGTCCAAACCCAATTTTATAGCCGGTCAGGCCCTCGAGACAGGAAAAATTCTTCACCGCATCTTTGCCCACCGTGGCTGACATCTTTACCTCGACGGGATGGAGAATATGGCCCTCTTGGATGAGCAAATCAATTTCGCGCTTCTTTTGGTCTCGATAGAACCATACGTCGCGAAGGCTCTTCCCCGCGTTCATAAAGCTCTTCAAAATTTCCGAGACAATGAACGTCTCAAATATATGCCCCGCTGCGGCCCCGTTGCGCAATTGCTCCGGCGTTATCCACCTCGTTAGATGACAAACAAGACCTGTATCCATAAAGAATATCTTAGGGGTCTTGGTCAGACGCTTATCGACATTAGGCCAAAAGGGCTCGACAATCCGAACGATGTTCGACGCCTGCAAAACCGAGAGCCAAGCCTTCACCGTCTTACGGTCGACGTCAACGGTGTTTCCAATATCGGTGGCATTTAACAGTTGCCCCGTTCTCGCTGCGCACGCGACCATAAAGCTGTAGAACTTCGCCTCATCCTTCACGTTTACAAGATCGCGAACATCGCGTTCGAGATATGCGGCAACGTAGTCGGAATAATAGGAGTCCCAATCGATATTTGGGTCTTGCAGTTCGGGCATCGAACCCCTATGGATGATGTTCCAAATATTTCCCGAAGACATCTTAGAGGCCAAGGAAACCTTTTTGGGGATATACGGACGAGGACCCTGGGAACCACCAACGAGCTCTCGCAAGCTTAAAGAGGGCATCTCCAGAATCCTAATTCTCCCCGCCAAAGATTCGCTCACCCCTTTCATGAGGTGATATGTCTGGAATCCCGTGAGGACGACTCGGCCCTTCTCCTCTGATTGATCGACAACCCACTTCACCGGAGAAAAAAGCTCAGGCACGCGCTGAATCTCATCAATGATGATCGGCAGATCATGAGACTCGAAAAACAGGGCGGCATCCTCTTTTGCAAGAAGATAATCCCGCGGGTTCTCCATCGAAACATAGTCGAATCGGTCGCCTAGATGTTGCTTGAGAACCGTCGTCTTCCCAACTTGGCGCGCTCCGGTCACCAGGACAACTTTTCCCTGTCCCAGCATCGAATCTATCGTCTGTTCAATTTCGCGCTCGATGTACATAGAATCGCCTCCCGTTATGGAGCCTATTATCTCGTACAAACGTTAATTGGTCAGAATCGGGAGCGCTACTCCCGATTTTCACTCACAATCTTCTGCCTGGTTCTGGACCCAGCAGGGTCTCAGAAATTGCCAAACGCATGGGCGTCGCCAGCAACTACGCAAGCCAATACAAACGCCGCCTCCTGAAAGACGGCGTTATCGGGGAACGTGAACGGTGGATACCGTGCATGCCGTGAACCCGCTGTGCGAGGTGCTTTCCACCCGCAAGCTCATGCCCGGCACCAAGCCCTTCGATGTCAAGGCGCTTACGGTAGGCGGCGCGTTCCCGCATCGGCTGGGGCTGAGCGAGACGGTGCTCGCGTTCGATCATCACCTGACCTTTTGCGGCGGGCTTGAGAAGTTCATCGCCGACGTGTCGCAGCTCAAGGCCATCAACCCCCACGTGACGCTCATCGCCGCCGGCGGCGTCAACCTGGGTAATGCGGTCGAATACGCGGCCACCGGCATGGACGGCCTGGCAACCACCTGCCTGCATTTCGCAAAGCCCCTCGACATGAGCGTGCGCATGAGCGCGCTGTTGGAGAGCGTTGCCCCCGGGCCGAGCGTTGAGCGCAGCCACCGGCTTGTCGGGCTGCGCTTTCGGGTCGCGGGTTCAGCTTGACGCCGCCTCGCGCGGCGCCAGGGCCTTTTGCAGCGTTTCGTCGTATTCGAAATCGAAATCGGATTCCACGGTGATGCCACCGCCGACGCCGAGCGATGTCCTTTTCCCTTCTCGTACGATGGTTCGGATCACGATGTTCAGGTCGCAGTCACCGGTATCTGAGAAGTATCCGATGCTGCCCGTGTACAAGCCCCTGCTCGATCGTTCGAGCTCGTCGATGATCTGCATCGCGCGGATCTTCGGGGCGCCCGTGATGGAGCCTCCGGGAAACGCCGCCCGCACTGCATCCACGGCGCAACGGTCTTCCCTGAGAGTGCCTTCGACGGTTGCCACAAGATGAAAGACCGTCGGATAGGCCTCGACCGAGAATCTACCTGCAGTCTTGATGGAGCCCGGCTCGCAGGTGATCGCCAGGTCGTTCCTTTCCAGATCGACGATCATCGTCAACTCGCTGAGATCCTTCTCGCTGCAGGCGAGTTCTTCGCGGAACGCAAGGTCCTCGGCAGGCGTGCGCCCGCGCGGGCGTGTGCCCTTTATCGGGCGCGTGACCGCATAGCCGGAGCGGATCTCCATGAATCGCTCCATGCTCGAGCAGCATATATCGAGGCCCGGCGCTCGCAGGTAAGCGGAGAAGGGCGCGGGGTTGTAGGTGCGCAGATATCGGTAGATGCTATAGGGGTCTTCGGAGGTTTCAAGGGAAAGCTCTTGCGTCATATTCACGACATAGGCGTCCCCGGCGTGCAGGTATTCAACCAGGCGAACCAACGTGTCCTCGTAGCTTTTGCGCGTGAAAGCAGATGCGAACGGGGCCAGTCTGTTTTTGCGCGCAGGGCGCGAGACGCAAGGGCATCTAGCGATAAGATCATCCACCCAGGCTGCAGCTTCATCTGCCATCATCGTCTTTCCCTTGCAGCAGCAGAACAGAGCTTGCTTCCGAAGATCCTCGATGATCAGGAGGTCGTAAAAGACCATGCTCGCCTCCGGCATCTCGGAGTTTCGCTCGTGCACGGTCGGAACGCCGCAAAGCTCGCGGCCGAAGTCGTATCCCAGGTACCCTATCGCACCGCCCGTTAGCGGCAGGCGTGGGTCTTTCGTCCCGGCATCGGCTTGCAGATGCTCCTTGACGACGTCGAAGAAGCTGCTTTCCACGGGTTTGCCGTTTACCAGGCACGCCCCATGTTTCTGCTCGATTATGAGATACGGGAAAAGACCCAGGATCGAATAGCGCCCCTGGGTGCCAGGCATGGAGGAGTCCAGGAAGGCGAGCCTGTCTGCGTCCCGCGTGCGTTCTACGATATCGGCAAGTGGGCGATGGCGATTCAGGGGGATGACCGATGTGCTCATCGCGACTCTCCTCCCTCGACCTTATCTGTCGGCTTCACAAGCTTGGCGCTTCTTTCCTCGACGACCTTCTTTCGGCGGTGCTTCTTCTCGGCATAGGCTTGGTTCACCATATGCGACACGTGCCCCGGTTCGAATCTTGTTTCCCCAAGGCGGGTAACGGGCATGGCGCCCATAAGCGAGTTGGTGAGGAACACCTCGCTGGCTGTTGCCAACTCGGACGGCGTGAAGGGACGTTCGATGGCCTCCGTCAGGTCGATCGCAAGCCGACGCATGATGCCTGGCAGCAATCCGCAGGAAACAGGGGGAGTCACGACTTCCCCTGCGATGACGGCGAAGATGTTCGAGACGGCGCCTTCGGCAACCTCCCCGTGCGTGTTCAGGAACAGCGGTTCGTCGATGCCTCGTTCGCGCGCACGACGCTTCTCGATGATGTTCTCGGCATAGGCGAGCGTTTTCATATGGGTAAGGGGAGATGACTCGTTTCTACGCACGGTGCTGAAATCGCAGGAAAATGCGCGTTTTGCGTTCGGGCTTGCATACGGGTTTCGCCTTGTCGAGGCGATGCGGTTGCGATTTGCGACCGTCAGCTTCAGGGCCCATTCACCTGTTGGGTCAAGTTCTGCGCACGCGCGCAGCGCAAGAGCCTGCAAGTCCGCGAGTGTGGCTTCGATGCCGAAAAACTTCAGCGTCTCCTCCATGCGTGTTAGGTGCTCGTCTAGGAACAGGGGCATCTGCCCTGATACCGCGATCGTCTCAAAGGCCCCTATGCCGAAGAAGAAGCCGTCATCCGCGTGCACCCAGCCCTCCTCCGCCCCAGGGGCTATGATCTGCTCATGCGCCTTCATCCGCTGTTCTCCTTCCTTGCGCTTTCATGAAGTTTGCTATCAGCTCGTGCCCATACAGGGTGCGAGCAGCTTCGGGATGGAACTGCACGCCGAATAGCGGCAGCCGTGCATGGCGCAGCGCCATCACCGCGCCGTCGTCGCTGCGCGCATCCACGACCAGGCAGGAGGGGAGGCTCTGCTCGTCTACCACGAGGGAGTGGTAACGCGTCACCGGAAACTGCGCGGGAAGGCCTTGAAACAGCCCGTTCCCGTTCGCATGAATCGTCGTCACTTTCCCGTGCATGGGCTGCTTGCCGCGTATGATCTGCGCGCCGAATGCGGCGGCCAGGACTTGATGGCCCAGGCAGACGCCTAGAAGCGGTATGCGTCGTTCGACTGCCCAGCGAACGATTTGAATGCAATGTCCGCAATCCGCCGGGCTTTTGGGCCCGGGCGATATGACGATCCCGTCAAGCGTGCCCTGCGCATTCATCTGCTCGATGCCTTCCAACGAGATTTCGTCGTTTCTCTTTACGACCATATCCGCTCCCAGTTCGGCAAAGTAGCTTGCGAGCATCGCCGTGAAGGAGTCGTAGTTGTCGATCATAAGGTACATGAATCCGCCCATCCCAACGTATTTGAAGCAAAAAAGACTGTCGAGGCAAGCCTGTTATGGCTGGCTTCGGCAGTCTTCCTACATTTTCCCGTGCAGGGCACACCTTGTGTCGCGTAGTATAACGCGCCCGAGGATTGCGAGCAAGAAATTCGCGATATGCGGAAGGTCATCCAATTTAGCCGCAATGTGACAGGAAATTGCCTGCGCGCGACAGGAGCCGGTACGTGCGGCCTTCATAGTCGATGATGCCTTCTTTGCGCAACTTCGACAGCTCGTTCGACAACGCGCTGCGGTTGACGCTGAGGTAGCTTGCTGGATTTCGGGCCCGAGGCCTTCTGTGGCGCTTTCGGGCATCGATGCCCGCATCTGCGTGCGGCGCGGTCATGAGCGCCATCTCGCGCATCAGCGAGAGGTCTGTCGCGCTCGGGCGCTCGGGCGGGTTCTCGAGGAAGTCGACCACGAGCCTCGCGGCCTTCGTGATGCGCCCGTCGGGGCCGGCCTGCGCCTTTCCCTCGCTCCTCACGTAGTCGGAGAGCCCCCGTTTGGTGCGCCGCCAGGGCTCCATCGCGGCGTGCGTCTCCGCCTGGCGCCCCTTCGGCATGTGGACCCCGCCCGCTTCATCGGGGAGCTCGGAGGCTGGATCGGCCGCTACAATACGGAGAGGTGCAGCGATGCGCTCGGCGCCCGCACGCCGGCTGAGTTCCGCGCCACGATGGGAAGGGCCGCGTAACGGTCCAAGAAATCGTCCGCAGTCCCCAGACCCCTACACCCGCCACCTCTGCGAGCACTTGGCCCATTCGCCGAAGCAGAGCACCAGCCGGTCGAGCAAGTTCATCGACGCTTGCTCAGGCTTCAACAACGGCGAGGTCACGCATGACGCGCTCATAGCCACGGCCGTGCAGCTCGGCTTCAACAACGTCCTCGACGCGTTCCACGTCGTCAACCAGGGCGACGTGCCGGTAAAGTTCTTCGAGAAGGACTTCGCCAGGGGGAGCAAGCGCCTCATACTCACCGACGAGGTGTTCAAGCTCGCCAACTCCGACGAGGCCGATAACATCGTCCAGGAGACGGAGTCGCGCTGGAACCTCCTCGAAACGGCCTGGGAGCAGGGCATCTCCTCGAGCTTGCTGCGGATTTCGTATGACGAGCTCGGCCGGGCGTTCGTTGCCGAGTCCGGCACGCGGCGAAAGGACGTGACCTCCGCCCGCGGGTCGCTCAACGGCTACCAGAAGGGCCATTGCTTCTATTGCTACGTGCCCATCGACGCCGCCGACGGGACCGTGCGCACGGAGGGAGGCCTCGTCCTACTCGAGCACGCCAAACCGGGTCTCTGCGACGTCGACCACTTCTTCCCGCACGCCCTGTCGTCCCAGGTGCCCGGGATCAACTGGGACGGCGTGTGGAACCTGGTGTTGGCGTGCCCCGACTGCAACCGCGGCGAGGGCGGCAAGTTCGCCCGCATCCCGGCGACCGAATATCTACGCCGGCTCAACCGCCGCAACGAGTACCTCATCGGCAGCCACCACCCTCTGCGCGAGACGCTCATCGCCCAGACCGGGGAGACGCCGCAGGCGCGCTGGGAATACCTGAAGAAGGTTGATAGAATCGCAACGGACCTTTTGCCAGGCGAGCGCTGGAAGACGGAGGAGCGCGAAGCGCCCGCGTTCTAGGAAGGAAGAGCATGACCGCCACGGAAGAGACCATCGGCTACTACGATGGCAACGCGAAGAAGTTCATAGCGGACACGGCGAACGTCGAGTTCGGCGCGCTGCAGAAGGCGTTTGCGGACATGCTTCCCGAGGGCGGCCGCATCCTGGACCTGGGCTGCGGCAGCGGGCGCGACTCTCTGGCGTTTCTCAAGGCGGGCTTCGCGGTCGACGCGGTCGACGGCAGTGCCGAGATGGCCAAGGCCGCAAGCGAGCTCACCGGAATGAGGGTTGAGCATGCTACATTCACCGATTTCGAGCCCAAGCGTGTATACGACGGAATCTGGGCCTGCAGCAGCTTGCTTCATGTACCGGCAGCGGAGCTGCCCGCACTCATTGCCAAATATGCTGCCGCGCTCAGGCCGGGAGGCTGCTTCTACCTCAGCTTCAAGCTCGGCGACCATGACGGCATGCGCAACGGCCGCTGGTTCACCGATATGACCGAGCAGTCCTTCCGCCGCCTCATCGACGAGGTCGAGGACCTGACCGTCGACCGCGTCGACGTCACGTCCGACGTACGTCCCGGCCGCGCAGACGAGAAGTGGCTGAACGCATGGTGTATGAGGATATAGAAGGGCCGTACCGAGGCGGAAAAGCCGTCGCGTCGCCCGCTCCGCCTCTTCGATTCCGGCAGGCGCCCGGAATTGGGACGCCCTTGCTCAGCTTAGCCCGTTGATGGTCTCCTCGAGCTCCACCATGTAGGCGACTATCTCATCGATGCTCGGGTAGCCGCCGAACAGCATCGGCCTCATCGAGGCGTAATCGGCCGCCAGCTCGTCGAGCCTGTCCTTTGGAGGGGCGAGCCTGAGTGTGCCGGGCCTCGCGTCGGCCAGCTTGGGCCACGGCGTGCGGTAGAACTTCTCTTCTGAACCTGACGACCTGTTCGAGGAGGCCGGGCTGCGCTACGGCGCGGCCGAGCACGAACGAGTGGCCGAGGCGGTACATGTCGTAGTAATGGCGGGAGTAGCGCCTGGGCATGGCCTTGCCCTCGGGCCTGTTGGCCTCCTGGTGCAGGATGGTGGCCTTCTCCCAGAACGTGCGCTCGGGACTCGCGGTGCGCACCGTGGTCGACAGCTCGGGCCCGAACGGAACCACGGCCGTCGCGTACGGGGTTATCGCCGCCTCCTCGGAGGGCGACCATGCCGCCATGGGCCCTATCTCCGGCTTGATGGTGTCGAGCGTGCCCGCCGACTCGTAGGAGCGCGGGCAGTCGAAGTACACGATCTCCTCCTCGGCCCCGCACCTAACGGATACTTCGGTGCCGAGGGACTCGGAGAGCGTAGCCCTGAGCTTCGGGACGGAGGCGTCGGCCAGGAACGCGTTCGCGCGCTCGATGCTGTCGGCCCTGAACCGCTCCTGCGCCGAGTTGCTGCGCGGCTCCCACGGTTCGTCCTCGCCGTAGCCCAGGAGTCGCCGATCGAGTATGAGGTCGATGTCCTCCGAGAAGCGCTCGATGAGCCCGAAGGCCTTCGACAGGCTCGTACCGCCCTTGAACACCATGGACTCGGCGAAGCCGCTTCTGTGGAAAAGGTGGTCCAAGGTGTAGCACACCCAGAAGTCCTTCTCGACGACGGCCGGCGCAAGCGCCATCCTCTGCGCGGCGGCCTCGAAGACCAGCCTGCGCTCGTCGGCCGAGGCCCTAGCGATCCTGTCCATGCTTCGCCTCCCATATCTTCTTCGCGGCCTCGGCGACCCAGGAGGTGAGCCCCGCCGACTCTTCCAGGAACGCGCCGGCCTGCCCTTCCGTGAGGTTGCGCGCGAGCGTTCCGATTTCCTCGTCGCCCACGTTCTCGCGCCCGAGCGCCTTGAGGGCCTGCACGATGGTGCAGGTGATCTGCGAGCAGTCGAGCAGGTCGCGGTTGGCGCGGTGCCGGAGCTCGATATCGTACGGCCCGTACTCGTAGCGCTTGTACGGGCCGCTGCTGACGTAGACGAGCTTCGCGGGCACCTGCGTGTCGAGGCCCAGCGCATTGAGCGCCGCGTCGCCGGACGGTGCGACGATCCACTTGTTGGCACGGGCGACGGCGCGCACGACCTCGTCGGCGCTGGCCGGCACCTCGGTGCCCATGAGCGCGCTGCGCTCCGGCGCGTAGTAGACGCCGCGGATGGCGCGGGCAATCCCTCCCTTTGCATGCAGGCGCCCGAGCGCGTTGGCGGCGTTGCGTCGGCCTGCGACGTCGGAGAAGTCGGCGGCCGTGAAGGCCCTGCCGGCGCCGAGGCTCTCTATGCGCTCAGCGATGGCCTCTGCCTCTGTCATAGCGTTCCTCCTTTTTGATGAAAATAGTATATACTTTTTTCATCATATTGCCTCTGATTGCCTTGGTCGCCCACACATCGCGCCTGCAAAAGTCGGCGATGAGATCTACAGGAGGGCACATGGCGACAGGCGACAACATTCGGCGGCACCGCAAGGCGAAGGGGCTGACGCAGGCCCAGCTCGCCGATGCGGTGGGACTCACCAAGGGCGCGATCAGGCACTACGAGAGCGGCATCCGCGCGGTGAAGCCCGAATTGCTGGAGAAGATCGCGAAAGCACCCGAGATCTCCGTGGGCGCACTCAAGGACTACGGAGTCGAGACGTCGCGCGATCTCATGGCCCTACTGTTACAGCTGGAGGAGGGCTACGGCCTTGTGGCCAGCGAGGACGGCATGAGCCTGGCGGTCGACCCCAAGGCGCCGCATGCCCCCAAGCTCGCGCAGTCGATCAAGTCCTGGGCGGAAAAGCGCGCCGAGCTCGAGCGCGGCGAAGTCGACGAGGCCGCTTACGCCGATTGGAAGGCCTCTATTGAATATCTCACAAGATAAATTGACGTTTCCTTACGGACAGCCTCCGATCTTTCGGAGGCTGTCCCATTATTCCCGCATGGAATCGGCGCCCCAGAAGCCCTGTTCGGGGAATAGTTGAACGCTCGAGCACAGCAAGATACGCGGCGTCATTCGGCGGCATTCGGGATTGTCGAAACTGCGGAAACCGATTTTCGCGTTTTATATTCCCGTTTGTCGACCTGGGTAAATGCGATTAACGAGGGCTTGAATCCGCCTCGCAGTTTCAACTTAGTTTCACCCGCTCGAAATCACTCCTCGGGGGACCCGAATTGTGAATTATTCCCGCAGGACCCGATTATTCCCGTACCTCCGGGCACCCCGCTGTGCCGCTCAGTAGGAACATGCGGGAATAATTGAGCCGTTTCCCAGGTAGACGTGCAGAATAAAAGCCCTCGGACCAGAGGGTTCGAGGGCTTTTATTCCCACTATTTCGCTGGTGGCTTTGCTCAGCGGCGATGCCAAAACAACACCAGGAGGTACTCGGCGGTACTGAAACGCGAGTTCAGAAGCCAGTTCCCGCTACTCCCACTCGATGGCTTCGGTTCTGCCGTCCCGTCATTTCAGTTGCATCCAGTTTTCGGTGCCGTCTCGAATCGAGTGCCGCCAGGTAACGCCATGTCGTGCTTCGTCGGCCTCGGGGACAAAAGCCGGGACAACTTCAAAAACTTTTTTTCAAACTCAGTGGGTTGAGTTTTTTTGTCCCAAAGGCCGCGATTGGCCGCCTTTGGAGGCTCGATAGCGCCGAAAACGCCCGTTTTGAAACTCAGCCTCCCTTTAGCTTGCAAGCCGCCAACTGCAATCGTAAGTGAATCAGCGCGGGTGGCTTGCGCATCGTGCGCAAAACCCCAGCTCACAGGTCTTCGCCATCGGCGGTCAAAGGGAGTTGTCTCAGGCGGCTTGCCCATGAGTCGACGGTGAGGCCTCCATCGAATGTCGAGAACATGCTGGTAAAATAGGCAATACTTTTTATGACAGGAGACCGAGCATGGCCGAACCCCACGATAGGAAGCCGATCCTCACGATCGAGCAGCAGATAGAGCACCTCAAGCAGAAGGGCGTAGCCTTCGAGCTGTGTTCCGAGGAAGAGGCCGCGGACTACCTGCGCGACAAGTGCAACTTCTTCAAGCTCGCATCCTACCGCAAACTCTTCTCGAAATACGAGGGAGGCCCGCGCGACGGCCGCTACGTAGACCTCGACTTCGGCCAGCTGCGCCTGCTCGCGGCGCTCGACCAGGAGCTGCGCCACGCCCTGCTCGGCATGACGCTCGACATCGAGCATTTCCAGAAGGTGACACTGCTTCGCGAGATGGAGGACCGTGGAGAGGACGGCTACGCCATCGTGGCCGACTACATGGCATCGCTTACCACTGCAAACAGGGAGTACCGCCTGCGCGAGCTCAAGATGAGCGGCCGCAGCCCCTACAGCTCGAGCCTCTACGCGAAGTACTCCGGCGACATGCCTGCCTGGGCCTTCCTTGAGCTCACCTCGTTCGGCACCCTCATCGACTTCGTGCGCTTCTGCGCCAGGCGATGGGGCGACAGGCGCCTCGAGGCCTCCCACTACGACCTCAAGCGCGTGAAGTCCGTCCGCAACTGCGCCGCGCACGGCTCGTGCCTGATCAACTGCTTCGCCGAGAGGGGCGCCGCCCGGGGCTCGGCGTCCAGCGGCGTCTCCCGAAGGGTCGCCGCCGTGGGGATTCCCAAGGCGACCAGGAGGAAGTGGATGGGGAATACGGCCATGCAGGAGGTCGCGACCGTGCTCGTGGCGCACTCCGGCTTGGTACCCGAGGGCTCCTCGCGCTCGCGCGCCGCATCCGAGCTCGCCGAGATGTTCGCCAGGGCCGACGGCGAAACCGAGGCGCTGCCCGACAAGGGGCCCGACGCCGCAGCTCGCTCCGCGCTCGAGTTCCTTCGCAGGTTGACAGAATCGCTCGGGTTGGTAGAATAGCCTGCAGATAGCAAAACCTTCACGGTTTTAGGGGCGGACTTGCGCAAGCGACTCTGCCCTATTTTTATATCCGAGAGTAGCGAATCGTGCGGGTCGCGGTAACCTCCCCGCACCCGCCTG
>CABVDE010000028.1 GCA_902496945.1 uncultured Collinsella sp. | reverse complement strand
CCCATGCGTGCCATAGCCAATCATGTCGGTGCATTCGAACGTGTCGCGGAGCCTGAACTCGTAAGGAACTCCCAGCGCGTCGCCGACGGCAAGTCCGTAGATGCAGTCGCGCAGTGTTGGTTTCGGTCTGTCTGTCATGGGAACACCTCTCGTACTTTGGATTGAGGATGCGCGGCTACCTGCGGCAGTGTGTCCAGCTCAATTCGGGACGCAGCGAGTCCCGAATTGAGAGAGCTTGTCAGCTAATCTGACAAATGAAAAAACCCGCAACGCTATTGCTTTATACAGCAATAGGGACCTCTTTTGGGCGCCCTGCCTTTGGTGCGTCGGCGAGTCGTGCCTCGATGGAAGCTTTGGACACCATGCGCTTGGTGCCATCCTTCCATGAATCCAACAGTCCTGCATTTATCAGTTGCGATACCCGTGCTGAGCTAACCCCGAGCATACGCGCGGCATCCGCTGCGGTGACGGCGGGGATGTCGCCGAGTTCGCGACTGACGGCCACGGCGATAATCTTGCCACCGTGCTGCGGCTCGTGGCCAAAGTCCGGCGCAGGCAGGTCGACGCCGCCCATTAGGTGGTCATCGACCATGCATGCGAGAAAATCAGCGGCGCTTTCGACAGCGTCGTTTAGGTCGGATCCGAACGTTCCACCTCCGCCCAGCGAGCCACATGGCACAGCGTCGACAACGCCGTCCGAATCAAAGAACTCGAATTCCCATATGTAAACCATGTAAGACCTCCTCTAAAACTCGATGCGAAATGTGATGAGGATGAGCTATCGAAGTCCTGCCTGCCTTAAGATTCTTTTGGTAATTTGATCCTCAATCTCTCGGTGGCGTTTCACGAGCACGAGTTTATCTCCTTTGACGAACTTCTCGTGATTAGTGCCTCCTTTCGAGATGAAGCCGGCTTCTTCGAGGATGCGGATCAATTCGCGTCTCTGCATCTTAGTCTCTTTCAATAACTATATATTAGCACTTCCTAAGGGTTTTAGACTTAAATCTTCGCTATTGCTAACCCTTTGTCTCACTTCGCCATCCTTGGATGGCGGCTTATATTCCTTGTGGTATTAGTTTATTTGCTCGTGCGGACACGATTTGGTGTTCTGAGCGCGACCGCGAAAAGGGTCAACAGGATCAAGGACCGCGACGTTTTTCTCCGTAACCGGCTGTTGACTGCCTGTGTCTTTAGCCTGAGCAGCCGCTCCCAGGCGCAGGAATTCGTCAACGTGCTCAATATGGTGATGTGACCGGGCGCTTTCGAACACAAAAAACCGGGATGCAAGGAGTCACACCTTGCATCCCGGCTGAGCTAAAACGGCGCTGCTGCATGCCGTTGGAGCTTTAGCGCTTGATCTCGATATCGTCGAGCTTGACGTCCATGGCCTCGGTCTTGGCCTTGGCGATGTCATCGGCAAACTCCAGGGACTTCATCATGGTCTCGACAGCGTCCTTGTGCTCTTCGACGTTGTCGATGCGCACATACACGCTGCCACCGTCAACGTCGGTGAAGTACTCGGTCGTCACACCGCCCGAGTGCGTAAAGTAGGCGCTGCGCCAGGTCTTGCCGTTGTACTTAACGGGGTCGCTCTCGGTCCATCCGGAGTTGGCCTTCCACTTTGCCTCGTAGTCGAACAGCTCGTCGGCGTTCTTGTCAGAGTCGAAGACAGGGATGAAGCGATCGCTGGCGTGCTCGCTCTCGGTGAACTTAAACTGGGCCCTATCGGCGGTGTCGCCAGCGACGTCGGTGATCTCGACGCCCTCGGGGACCTCGACCTTAAACCAGATAAAGTCGGTCCTCATATCCACGGCTGGTTTTTCTGCTCCGCCGCCACCGCCACTGCCGGTAGCGCCACCGCTTCCGCCGCAACCCACCAGGGCAACTGCAGCAAAGAGACTGATGCAGAGGGTGAGAATCGCAAAGGCCTTCTTTTTCATGGTCGTGTCTCCTCATCTGTAACCGCCCATGGATTACCTGCCTTTACTGTACGCGCGAGCGGCTCGTAAGGGTGGGCCATGTGTCCCATTCTGAGGGCCGGATTTGCGCCGTTAAGT
This sequence comes from uncultured Collinsella sp., assembly GCA_902496945.1. GTDB lineage: Bacteria > Actinomycetota > Coriobacteriia > Coriobacteriales > Coriobacteriaceae > Collinsella. The sequence continues at coordinate 23,616 of CABVDE010000028.1, read as the reverse complement.
GGCAATATGCCCGGGCGCAAAAGAGGGGAGAGCCGGCCTTTCCGTCCTTCCACTGGTTCCATGTTTGGTGCGGTGAGGCGGAGCGTAGCCGGGGGGTACGGATCTTGACGACGGACGCATCCGGTTGGTCATCGTGGGCGCCTCGCCACAGCTTTTTGTGCAAAAAGGGGTCCGCACCTTTTGCGGTGCGGACCCCTTTGCGTTGCAACAAGTTGCTACGGCGTGTTTCGAAGTTGAAATTACTTGCGAACCTTAGACACGACAGCGCCGGCGACAAAGCAGGCGATTGCCATGATGCTCATAGCAGCGACGATGTTGGCGGAGGCGTCACCCGTGCTGGGCAGAGCCTGCTTGTTTGCCTTGGTCTTATTTGCAGGCTTGTCGGCAGGCTTGTTGTCGGCAGGCTTGTTGTCGGAAGGCTTGTTGTCGGAAGGCTTGTTGTCGGAAGGCTTGGGCGCGGGCTCGTCCTTCTTCCACTGGGCGTAGAGCGTCACAGGAGCGGAAAGCTCAACCTTATCGCCCGCGGCATAGCTTGTGCCGGAGCCGTCCTTTGCGGTGTTCCAGCCCACGAAGGAGTAGCCCTTGCGCACAGGCTGCTCGGCCGTAACCTCGGCTTCGGTGACGCACGTAACGGCTGCGAATTTGGCAGTCTGCTCGTCCGTGGAGCCGTTCAGGTCGTAGGAGAGATCGTAGGCTTTCTCCTCGAACTCAGGCTTGGTGAAGCCGCAGTACTTGCACTTAGGGGTTCCCGTGCGAGTCCAAGTGCCGGCATTGTCAGAGGCCCACTCGGTGTAGGCGACATCAAAGGCGTTGTCATGCTCGCCGTCGGTGTAGGAGTGGGTCTTCATCTCGCCTTTGAACGTCTCGCCTTTTTTGGACCACACAAGAGTGCCGTCAATCTTGACATCGGTGCGGCCGGTGTCGTTGCCCGACTTGCCACCAAAACCAAAGAGCTGCGAGCAGGTAGTTTTGTCACGCGCTTCCTCAATAAATTTACCGGTAAAGTTAACCGTATTGGTACCGGTAATGTTGAGGATGTACTTGTAGTTCCCCATATTAAAGTCGTTGATGTTCAAAGCTTGCTTGTGGGCAAGCAAGCTGGTTTTCGAGTTGAACGTGCAATTATTCACGTTAACGGTAATGTCATGGCTGCCGGCACCGGCATCGGTGTAGACATTAATAACCTTGCCACTGGCATTAAAGGTGCAGCTGTCAAACGTCATGGTCGGCGAACTGTACGTCCAGATGGCGTAGTCGCCACCGGGCGCGTTGAACGTCGTATTGTTGAACTCGGCGGACTCGTAGCCCCAGTAGAACGTCTTGCCGTTGACGACGCAGCCGTCGAGCACGGTCTTATTGGCACGAATGAAACCAAGATAGTCCGCAGAGCCCGAACGCAGCGTCATGTTCTTGAACGTCACGGTACCGGCGCCGTCAAAGGAATAGTCGCCGTTGTACTCGGTACCATAGTTTGCAGGATCGGGAACCTCCGCACCGATGTTCCATGCGGTCTTGTCCGTGCCTAGACCCTCAAAGGTAAGGTCCTTGCCCTTGGTGTGACCCACGGAGCTCACGCCGTAGAGGGTGTAGTTGCCCTCGCCGAGCTTGATGGTGTCGCCGGTCTGCGCATCGGCGGTAGCGTCGGCAAGTTTATCGTAGGTTTTACCGGTGCGGGCATTGGTAATCGTGCCGGCGGCACCGTCTGCGAAAGCAGGCGATGCAACTCCCATCGTGACGAGCGCAACGGCAAACAGCGCTGCGACCGCACGAGAGACCGTTTTCAAAAATGACTTCATGCTGAGACTCCTTTGACTCTAAAAGTATTAAATCAGCATAAATATTATAGAGCTTCTGACATTTTGCTAAACCTCTATTTCGCGCCTTTATCGGTACGCCAATCTTTCTTGCGCTTCTTGCATATTTATTCCGCATACCTGCGTCTTTGTTGCATCGGATTGCGCAACAAAGATGCATTTGTTTTGCCGGTGTGGTTTGCGCGATGGCACTTGGCGTGTCTATGGCCCAATGGGCTGGGCGCAAGACTGACCTTGACAGGGGGTCGGGATTGATTGCTTGGCGATAAGCGCAGCGATGTTGCGCCTATCGCCCGCCATAGAAAAGTGCGATAACTGGGCGCGCTGACGCGAATGCTCTTATGGGCTAGACTAGGCACCACGAAATACACGATGCGTTCGGGCGGCGCCGACTGTCCGATTAGCTTGGCAAGCATTGAGGGTGCATGCACATGAGCCAAGAGATGATGGATAAGACCTGCCGAGGGTTTGCCGAGGCGCTTGCCGCGCGCGAGCCCGTTCCCGGCGGTGGTAGCGCGAGCGCATTCGTGGGCGCGCTGGGCGCCTCGCTGTGCGGGATGGTTGCCCGCTACGGGGCAACCAATCCCGCGCTTGCTGATCGTGCAGATGACCTGACGCGCGCGTTTGCTCAGGCTGATGAGCTGGCCCATGAGCTTGTCGAGTTGGTTGCCGAGGACGTTCGTGCCTACGGGCAGGTGTCCGCGGCGTACGGTATTCCGCGTGACGATCCGGCTCGACCGGCTGCGATTCAGAATGCGCTTCACGTGGCGGCTATGCCACCGTATCGCATTATGGATGCCTGCGGGCGCGCGCTGGCGCTGCTCGAGGACATGGCGGACAAGGGGTCGCGCCAGCTGCTGTCCGACGTGGCTTGTGGCGCCGTGTTCTGCCGCGCCGCCATGCAGGGCGCGAGTCTGACGCTCTTTGCCAACACTACGTCTATGAAAGACCGGGCACGCGCCGAGGAGCTCGAGGCGGCGTGCGATGAGCTGCTGGATACGTGGCTGCCGCGTGCCGATGCGCTGGCGCGCCGTGCCGCCGACGCAGCCAGGAAGAGGGGATAGCCATGGCCGAGCTGCTCAAAGGCGCTCCCGTTGCCCGTACTTTGACCGAGGAACTCGCTGCTCGCTGCGCAGTCCTGCGCGAACGCGGCGTTGTGCCGACGCTGGCCATCGTTCGTGTGGGCGAGCGCGAGGACGATCTATCGTACGAGCGCGGCGCCCTCAAGCGCTGTGAAAAGGCTGGCATCGATGCTCGCCGCGTTTTGCTTCCTGCCGATGCTTCGCAGGATGAGCTGCTGGCGGCTATTAAGGACATCAATGCCGACCCCGCCGTTCATGGCTGCCTAGTGTTTCGCCCGCTGCCCGCTGGGCTTGACGAGGATGCGGTTGCCGCGGCACTCGATCCCGCCAAGGATATCGACTCCATGACGCCGGCGTCGCTGCTTACCACGCTTTCGGGGCGAGGTGAGGGCTTTGCTCCTTGCACGGCCGAGGCCGTGCTGGCGTTGCTGGACCATTACGGTGTTGGGCTGGATGGGGCCAAGGTCGCGGTCGTCGGTCGGTCTCTGGTGATTGGCCGTCCCGTTGCCGCCATGCTTACGGCTCGCAATGCCACGGTGACGACGTGCCATACGCATACGCGCGACCTTGCTGCCGAGTGTCGTGCGGCTGATGTAGTGGTTGCGGCAGTTGGACGCGCGCGCACGATTGGCGCGGATGCGGTTCGCGAGGGCCAGACGATCATCGATGTGGGCATTAACTGGGACGAGGCCGCTGGCAAGCTGGTCGGCGACGTCGATTTTGATGCTGCGGAGCCGATCGTTAACGCCATCACACCCGTGCCGGGCGGCGTGGGGGCTGTGACCACCGCGATTCTCGCCAAACACGTGATCGAAGCGGCCGAGCGCGCATCGAAATAGGCTTTTGACCACGGGGGCTGCCGAGGCTGTGGTTTCGCCCTTTTTGCACCGAAGCGATACACTATTGCCGTTTGATTTCTTCGCTCAAGGAGGATGCGCATGCCGTGCACAACGATTTTGGTCGGTAAGAACGCGAGCTACGACGGGTCGACGCTGGTTGCCCGCAACGAGGACTCGCCCAATGGGGTATTTGAGCCCAAGCGCATGCGCGTAGTGCATCCCGACGAGCAGCCGCGTGTCTACACGAGTGTCCTGAGCCACCTGACCGTTGAGCTGCCCGACAATCCCATGCGTTACACAAGCGTCCCCGACGTTGTCCCGGGTCATGGCATTTGGGCCGAGGCCGGCTTCAACGAGCTCAATGTTGGCATGTCCGCAACCGAGACGCTCACCACCAACGAGCGCGTCCGCGGCGCCGATCCGCTCGTGGACTACGTGCCCGCCAAGGGTAACGAGGGCGAGGACGGCTATGTGCCGGCGCAGCCCGGTGGTTTGGGCGAGGAGGACATGGTGACCCTGGTGTTGCCGTATGCCAAATCCGCCCGCGACGGCGTGCGCATTCTGGGCGACCTGCTCGAGCGCTACGGCACCTACGAGAACAACGGCATCGCCTTTAGTGACGTTGACGAGATCTGGTGGCTCGAAACCATCGGCGGCCACCACTGGATCGCCAAGCGCGTACCCGACGACGCCTATGTGACCATGCCCAACCAGCTGGGTATCGACAGCTTTGACTTGGACGACGCCGAGGGCGCGCAGGTCGACCACATGTGCTCGGCCGACCTACGCACCTGGATGGCCGAGTGGCATCTGGACCTGACGCTGGGCGTTAAGGGCGACGGTCCCGCCGCGGTCTTTAACCCGCGCGAGGCCTTTGGTTCGCACAGCGACAGCGACCACGTCTACAACACGCCGCGCGCCTGGTACATGCAGCGCTGTCTCAACCCCAGCGATGTGTGGGACGGTCCCGACGCCGACTACACGCCCGAGAGCGACGACATTCCCTGGAGTCGCGTGCCCGAGCGCAAGGTGACCCTCGAGGACATCAAGTACGTGCTTTCGAGTCACTACCAGGGCACGGAGTACGACTGCTACGGCAGCAAGGGTACGCCCGCCACGCGCGGCGCCTATCGTCCCATCGGCATCAACCGCAACAGCCAGCTCGCCGTGCTGCAGCTGCGCCCCTATGCGCAGCCGGCGTATCGCGCCGTGCAGTGGATGGCGTTTGGCTCTAACTCGTTTAACGCGCTTGTGCCGCTGTACGCCAATGTCGAGACCATGCCCGAGTACTATGCCGACACGCAGGCCCGTGTGACGTCCGAGAATTTCTATTGGGCGAATCGCCTGATCGGTGCCTTGGCCGATGTCCGCTTCCACGAGTGCGGCCGCGCAGTCGAGGATTATCAGGAGAAGGTTGGCGGCATGGGCCACAAGCAGATTCACGACGTCGATGCCGTCGTTGCCACGCTGCCTGAGTCCGAGGTGCCCGCCGAGCTCGCGCGCTCCAACGAGGACTTCGCCGAGCGCGTGCGCGTGGAGACCGATGCCCTGCTGGGCAAGGTACTCTACACCACGAGCTGCGCCATGAAGAACTCCTTCGCGATGAACGACAATATTAGGTAAAAACCGCCCTGCAAACCGCGAGCGGGCAAATGCCGTCAAAGGCTTTGTCCCGCCCGGTTTCTATCTCGGCGGTAAAACGATTATGAGTCGTTCACTCAATCTTGGGTACAAGAGAGCTAATGCAGTTGTTCATGATTGGAGCCAACCATGGTTATGAAACTCGATCAGCTTGTTAACGGCGCCATCAATGTGGGCTTTGGCGCCGCCGCTGTCGCCGTCGAGGGCGGCAAGAAGGTTCTCGACGACCTCAACACCAAGGGCGAGCAGGTCCGCAAGGACGCCGGCACCCCCGACATCGCCCGCAGCGTGTCCGACATGTTCGAGCAGGCCGGTGGCACCATCTCCGACCTCACCGAGCGTTTGGGCATGCAGGGCGAGACCGCGGCCCAGCGCGTGCTCGACGAGCTCATCCTTGCTCGCGTTCGCGTTATGACCGCTCCCGAGCGCACGGCATTCTTGGCCCATGTGCGCGACATCGTCGATTCGGTCGAGGACAACGTGACCTCGGTGCCCGTCGAATCCGTTGAGCCCGACGATGCAGAGGATACCGAAGAGGCCGAGTAGCAGCGCAGATGGCAGATTCCACCACCGATTACAACAATCTAGATCCCTTGGGTGACGAGGCGGCGGTTGTCGACGAGGTCGAGGCCGCCGTCTCGGGCGCTCGCAAGAAGCCACGCGCCGTCGACATGGTGCCCGAGGAGCCCGATGCCATGGCGCCGGACGATGAGTACCAGCTCACGCCGGCAGGTCGTCGCGAGCGCATCGGGCAGATCGTTCGCCTGATCAAAAAGTACCGCGTGTGGGACAACCTCACGCCGGTTCGCCTGCGCCGCCTGCTCGAAGAGCTCGGCCCCATGTTCGTCAAGATGGGTCAGATTCTTGCCAACCGCTCCGAGATTTTGCCGCAGCGCTTTTGCGACGAGCTGCGCCGTCTGCGCTCCGACGTAGAGCCGGTGCCGTATGAGGTAGTGCTCCGCTGTTTGGAAGAGGAATACGGCCAGCGCCTGGGGCAGATATTCGACGCGATTGACCCCAACCCGCTCGGTAGCGCGTCGCTCGCGCAGGTGCACCGCGCCCGTCTGGTGACTGGCGAGGACGTGGCCGTTAAGGTGCAGCGCCCCGGTGCGCAGCAGGTGATGGCTCAGGACATCGACATCATCCGCTCGGTGGTGCGCATCGTTTCCAAGTTCGTCAACACTGATCAGTTTGTGGACCTGCACGGTGTGGTCGAAGAGCTGTGGACCTCGTTTCGCGAGGAGACCAACTTTTTGGCCGAGGCCAAAAACCTCAACGATTTCTATGACTTCCACAAAAGCGTGCATGGCGTCTCGTGTCCCAAATCCTACTTGGATCTTTGCACCGAACACGTCGTGGTCATGGACTACATCGACGGCATCTCGATTGCCGATCCCGAGCGCCTGGTGGCCGAGGGTTATGACTTGGAAAAGATTGGCGCCGCGATCGTCGAGGACTACTCGACGCAGGTGCTCGACGATGGCTTTTTCCATGCCGACCCGCATGCGGGAAACATCATCCTCAAGGACGGCATCGTCTACTTTATTGACCTGGGCATGGTCGGGCGCATGTCGAGTCACGACCGCGGTATCGTTAAGGACATGATTTTCGCCGTGGCCGAAGGCGACGTTCCCAAGCTCAAGGATTCGCTTATGCGCTTTGCCGTGACGCGCGGCGACTCTGCCGAGCTCGACCATTCGGCCTTTTTGTCCGATTTGGACTTTATCGTCGCCGACTTTGCAGGGCTCGACCTTAAGGACCTGGATATTGGCGAGTTTTTGACCTCGCTGTTAAATCTGGCGCGAAAAAATGACGTTGAGCTGCCGAGCGTGGTGACGATGTTCGCCCGTGGCATGGTGACGCTCGAGGGTCTGCTGACCGAGTATATGCCCGACGTCAACATGATCCAGATCATCCAGACGCACATCAAAAACGAGAAGAGCACCTATGCGCACGTCCGCGAAATGGGGCGCGATCTTGCCGCGAGCAGCTATCGCGCGGCAAAAGGCTCGCTCGAGGCGGCCGAGTATCTGGGCTTGGCGTCGCGCATGCTCACGCGCGGCCAGCTTAAGGTGAACACGCAGATCATGAGCAGCGATAAGGCGCTGCGACAGCTGGGTGGAATTATCGACCGCATGTCGATGGCAATTGTGATCGCCGGCCTGTTTATCGGCTCGTCGGTTGTGTACTACGCGCGCATCGAGCCGGTTGTGTTCGGTATTCCGGTCATTGGCTTTATGGGCTACGTGAGTGCGCTGGTGTTGGCGCTGATGCTGGGCCGCGAGATCTGGCGCAACAGTCACGGCGGCAAGCGTTAACGATTTCCCGGGGTCGGGGAAACGGGTTATTTTGCTCGGCACTCCATCTTCACCCTTTTCTATCGCAAACCATAGCTTTTACCTTGGGCTTCGCCTGCGTGCGGGGCCCTTTTGCGTGCTACCATATTGACAGTAATAATCGATGGCCTAGATGGTGGTGCGGAGACGCACGAATGCGCGGTTTTCCTGCGCGTTTGGGAGAATCGGGGTGCAAGTCCCCGGCTGTACCAGTAACCGTAATTCCTCTTGGCCCGGGATGGCCGCGCCGCAGATCGGACGGCGCGCCCGGGTCGGTAAGGTTAAGTCGGATCGCCTCCCATCTTGCACGCGGCCGCGGCGCATGCCGCCGGTACGCGTTGGGCTCTGGAGGGAAGGGGGACCCCGATGGGGGTACTCGAGCGCAATGTGCGCGATGACGTGGGGCAGCCGCTGGGCAATGCTCCAAGTGCAGACAGTAGGAGACAAATGGATATGTTTGAGGACGAGTGCCAGCGCGCCTCGTGGCGTCGTCATGGAGCGATTGCCCGTGGCGTAGCCAAGCGCGGTCTGGTGGCGTTCCTGGCTTTTGCCATGGCTTTTGGTACCACGCCGGCGCAACTTTGGGCCGAGGGTGCCGAGGGCATTGCCGAGTCTGTGGCTCAGGCTGCGACGGGCGGCGAGGGCGCGGCGGCCGACGATGGCACTGCTGTCGATACCGGTGCGAACGGTGCGCCGGCGAGCGCTGCTGCCGATGGCGCCGACGCAGATCAGGGCGCAACCGCGAGTGCCGCGAATGGCGATGACACCGCCGCAGACAACGCGACTGAGTCCGAGAACTCTGCTGCGACGCCTGCTGCCTCGGAGCAGAAGAACGCCGTTGCCGCCGCGTCCGCCACAACGCTTTCCGGTGAGGCAAAGGTCTTCATTCAGGATTCCAAGGATAAGGACAACTCGTATTCGACGAAGTCCGGCGCGCTCAATGCGGGCGATACGCTTTGGGCCAATATGTATGACGAGGTGGAGACCGAGGACGATTGGGGTGACCCCACCACCGAAACTCGGTCCGTCAGCAACCCCGGCGCCTGGACCTACACCTGGCTTGCCGGCACGGTTAAGGCGAGCAGCAACGTCGCCAATTACACCGAGATCGTAGGCAACGAACAGTCGCTCACCGTCACCGATGCCATGGTGGGCAAGTACTTCATCTGTAAGGTGACGGCGGGTGGCAAGGACTATTACGGCCCCTCCGTTTCTTATGGCTCGGGCATCAATGCCAATTACATTCCCGGTCCGGTGCTGGGCGCTGGGCAGGCAAACCTCTACTCCGTCAAGCTGAACAGCTCGTCTCCCGCCGTTGGCGACACGCTGACCGCTACGCCGTACACTGCGTACAACACGCCCGCCGCGAGCGACACCAAGGTGACCTATACCTGGTATGAATCGACGAATAAATCCTCTGGTTGGACCAAAATCGAAGGCGCAACGTCGGCGACCTTTACGGTGCCCGAGGACCTCGCCGGCAAGTATCTCAAGGTGGTTGCCAACGCGGGCGTCAATGACGTCGATGCGACGACCTCCGATGCTGTGCTCAAGGCCGGCGCGGTCAAGCTCGCAGGTGTCGAGCTCTCCGCTTCCTCCACGGAGATCGGTGCGACCCTCACGGCTAAGGCGTACACCGGCTCGAGTTACAGCCCCACCTACGTCGATAACTCTAAGGTCACCTACACCTGGAAGAAATACAAGGGCGCTGCGGCCCCAAACAGCTCCACAAAGTGGGAGACCATCGAGGGAGAGTTCGGTCCCACGCTTACCGTGACTGACGACCTTGAGGGCTACTATGTCTCAGTGTCTGCGAACGCGGGCGCGAACGATGTCTCGTTCGGCAACTGGTCGGCCGGCTATGGCGTGGGTCCCTTCAAACAAGCCGGCGCTGTGGACATCTACTCCGCCATCCTGGCCCCCGTGGGCTCGATCTCGGGAACCTACGTCTACACCGCCGCCGATACTGTCCAAGCCCTCGCTAAAGAGAAGGGCGCCTCTGAGTACATCGATGCGTCCAAGCTGAACTATCAGTGGCAGGTTGCGGATAAAAAGGGCGGCGACTACACCGATATCGAGGGCGCGACGTCCAGCACTCTGAAGCTCGCGCCTTACGAGGGCAAGTCGGTTCGTTGCTACATTACCGCAAAGATTGGCAACAGCGACTACACCACCAAGGGCTCGAGCCTTATCGGTGCTGCCGGCTCCGTCAACATCACGAGCGTTAAGCTCGACAAGACGGGCGAGGCCAGCGTAGGCGAGGCCATCACGGCGACCGCTAATGCGGCTTCGGGTGATGTGACCGCCAACGAGCACGTTGCGTGGTCGTGGTACTGCGGCGACACGTCGACGACGTGCACGACGAAGATCGATGGCGCGACCACCAATACCTTTACACCCGATGCGTCCTACGCCGGTAAGTATGTCAGGGCATGTGCTAACGGCGGTTTTGGTGACGAGGAGTCGAGTGCTGTTCTCGTTGTCGAGGCCGGCTCTGTTGAGCTTTACGGTGTGACGGTTGAGGGTGCGTTGGCATCTGGCCAGGTAGCCGCAGACAAGGTCTTGACCGCGAAGGCGACCAAGGGCAACTCCTACACTGACGTCTCCGCGACGGACACGGTCCACTATCAGTGGCAGTACTCCAACGACAAGAGCTCCTACGACAGCCACTTCGTCAACATTCCCGATGCGACCGACTCCGCAACGTACGCGCCCACGGCCGATATGGTGGGCAAGTACATTCGTGTGGTCGCCATGAGCAAGAACTCGGTGAAGAGCACCGAGAAGAAGAGCACCTACTACGGTACGCAGCCCGTCGACCCTGTGGGCCCCGTGACGCTCGCCGGTCAGTACGAGCTCAAGTCCGTTGCCCCCAAAGAGGCGTCTTCGACGACCCTCTCCGTTGGCGCGGTGCTCACTCCACGCGTGAAGATTCCCGGCTCCTCGAGCTGGTCCGATTCCGATCTGCCCGAGGACGCTAAGCTCACGCTCGCTTGGTATGCCAAGGGTGAGGGCGATTCGGACTGGGCGGAACTCACCGAAGGCATTGACGCCGAGACCGGCGCGCTGACGCTCAACGATTCCCTCGTCGGCAAGCGCATCAAACTCACGGCGTGCGCACTCGACAATACCGTCGAGTGGGTTTCCTCCGATGACGTCACGGCGGCGGGGGAGTATAACCTGCTGCGCGTGACCACTACGCCGCAGATCAATAGCGAATCGACCCATCTCGTCTCGGGTGATAGCGTTAAGGCGACGGCGCAGGCCAAGCGCGCCGACGGTTCGACCACCAATGGTATCGACGTCACCGGTCAGGCGACTGTTGCTTGGTATGCGGCCGACGACGCGAAGGCTCCCGCGGCCGACTGGACGCTGCTGTCCGATATGTCGGGCGCCGAGGCGAAGGTCTCGGCATCTGCTGCTGGTAAGTATCTGAAGGCTGTCGCTACGAGCGGCAGCTCGACGGTCGAGCTTGTCTCTGCCAATCCCGTGATCGCCGCAGGCTCTCTTGAGGCCGCAGTCCAAAAGCTCAACGATTCCAATAAACAGATCGCCGTTGATTACAGCGCCAAGGGCGGCAACGTCAATGACACGCTGAAGGCGCAGCTTGCCGATCTGGGATTTACCGATATTGACGTCAAGGTCTCCGAGGGCGGCGTTGCCTTTAATGCAGAGGATGACAAGGCCACGGTCGGTATCTCCGACGCCCAGGATAAGACCAACGGCGATGTGACCTTCTTCTACATCGACCCCAACGACTACACCGGTTACAACATCGACGGTCTGCGTAGCGCCGAGGTCGTGTTTGAGCTGTCGCGTGGCGACGAAACCGAATACTATCAGCCCAGCAAGACAGTGCAGGTTGCTTGGGACGAAGCCCGCGTTCAGCAGATGCTCGACGATGCTGCCGAGCAAATTGCCATAGGCTACGCTTCGGGCGACTCGGCTGAGTCCGTCACGTCCAACCTCACACTTCCGTACCGCGCAGGCTCCAAGAGCAAGTTCGAGGTTAGCTGGAAGAGCTCCGACGGCGATGTCATTTGGCCGTCCGGTTATGGCTGGGACGACTACACCGGCAAGGTGACGCGCTTTTCGAGCGATCGCACCGTAACGCTGACCGCGACCGTTTCGTTTGTGAGCGGTGGCCCGTCTGACGTTAAGGGCGCGCACGACTTCACGGTGACCGTCAAGGGTGATCCCGAGAAGGTTGCCGCCGACAAGAAGGCACTGCAGGCAAAGGTCGATGGTGCCTTTATCTACGACAATATCAAGTACTCCGGCACCGACACGGTTGCCGATAAGGGCGGCCTGACCGCCGACCTGCAGATGCCGCGCACGAGCACGCTCAAGATCGACGGCAAGTATTACAAGGTCGAGTACTCCGCCAGCACCGATGACATCACGTTTAACGGTTACAAGGGTACGGTCTATCAGCCGCTGCCTGGCGCCGAGGCAGCGAAGACCAAAGTCACCCTTACGGTGACCGATAAGTCCAACGCCGAAGTCACGGCAAGCAAGACCCTTGACTTTGCGATTGCTCCGCAGGACCAGGGCGAGCTCGATGCCGAGCTTTCTCTTATGGAAAAGGCGAAGGCCGGCTATGCTGCCGCCATTCTGAATGGTCAGGACGCTAGTGCCGTTTCGACCGACATGCACGCGTTCCAGAAGGCGTATCTTGATGCCGACGGCAACCTTGCCTGGAGCTACAACAAGGCAACGACCGATTCGACGTCCCTTGGCATTGTTCCGGTTGACCTGTCTGGTTATGACGCGATGTCCGGACAGGATTGGCGTCTGTTTAAGTCGAGCAACAGCTCCATTGTTTCTGCCGAGAACCTCAAGGTCACGCAGCCGCAGTACAACACCAGGGTTGTCGTTTCCTCGCGCCTGACGAGCGAAAAGTACGCTCGCTATGCCGAGCGCTATCCCGACAACACCACGTACGCGAAGCTTGCCAACCAGGACGTGTCGGCAAAAATCACGGTTCTGGGCACGAGCGGCCAAAACAGCCCCGAGGTCACAGCGACGTGCTCCGTCATTGGCATCGATGCCAAGGGCAAACAGCAAACGTGGGCTGCCGCGACGCAGTACACGCTCAAGAATGGCTCGACGGCCGCCGACCTTTCCGAGGAGCTCTTTAAGCAGGCCGGTCTCAAGGCCGACTACGATCCCAACGGCTCTTGGGGTTGGGTGCTCAATTCCATTACGTCGCCTTTCGACGCCGATCGCACCCTTGTAAACGACGATGCTACGGGCTCCTATTGGCAGCTATTCATTAACGGCGTCGCTGCATCGGTGGGTGCCGGCAACTACACCCTCGAGGCGGGCGACTCTGTCGTCTGGGGTTACTCGAAGTACGGTGACGCTGCGCCCACCGACCAGCTTTCGGTAAGCTGCGCCGTTATCGGCCAGGACGCTTCGGGTGCTCAGCAAACGTGGGCTCAACCTACGACTGCGTTGGTGGAAGAGGGTGCAACTGCCGCCGACCTTTCCGAGCAGGTCTTTAAGCAGGCCGGTATTGGCGCCGACGTCCAAACCGGTTCGTATGGTTGGTTCCTCAATTCGCTGACTTCTCCGTTCAATAAGAGCGTGAAGCTTTCGACCGTACAGGTTAACGAAAGCACCTGGAAGTCCTGGCAGTTCTTCGTTAACGGCAAGATGGCCAATGTCGGCGCCGGCAACTACACGCTTAAGGCCGGCGACGAGGTTGCCTGGGTCTATGGTTCCAATGGCACCATGCCCGGTCAGGTTTCTGTCTCGATGGAGATCATCGGCAAAAAGGACGGTAAGACCCAGCGCTGGACCGATCCTTCGATGCAGGTGTTTGTCGAGGGCACGACGATCAAGGACGCCACTGCCGCCTACTTTGATGCTTTGGGCATCGAGTCCGAGATGTACGACCAGCTGGGCTTCTGGGGCGTTCACAGCCTTGTCTCTCCGCTTGACGGCACTAAGTTGGCCGGCGCTTGGTCGTTCTTTGTTAACGGTGTTCCCGGACCCCAACTCGATAGCGACTACGTTGTCAAATCGGGCGACACGATCGTCTGGGCCTATGCTCCCGGCGATACGGTGCCTAATCCCGACGAGGTCGTAGTCGATCCGAGCGCCCTGCGTCCGACCGATTGGAAGTCCGATTGGGACGGCAAGTCCAATGCGGCGGTCGAAAACGTTTCGACGCCTACGGGTGCGCTAGCGAGCTCTTGGACGTTCGACTGGAAGGCGTATTCTGGTTCGGCGTATCCCAACGCGAGTGAACCTATCGTCGTGAACGGCAATGTGTATCTCGCCGTCAACAAGCGTTTGCTAAAGATTGACGCCGAGTCGGGCAAGGTCCTTGCCGAGTCGAATCTTAAGACTGCGGTCGGTTACACCTCGCGCCCGATTTACGCGAACGGTTTGGTTATCGTTCCGCTTGACGGCGGTGCGGTCCAGGCCCTGACGGCTGACGCGCTCACAACGGTTTGGGTCACTGACTCCGTGAACGGGATTGCCCAGTCGAATTCTCAGCTGACGGTTGATGGCAATTACCTCTATGTCGGCACCGTTGATGTCGACTATGGAAAGGGTACGTACAATAACGGTCATCTGACGCGTATTAACATCCTGACTGGCGCCGTTTCTTGGCAGCATGTTAATGCCGACGAGGGCTATTACTGGACGGGCGCGACGGTGGGTGATGACTTTGTCTTGGTTCCCACCAGCTCTGGTACGGTCGAGATGCTCAGCAAGTCAACGGGTGATGTGCTCGGCAGCGTTTCGGTTGGAGCGATTGTCAACTCCACCTGCGTGCTTTCGGATGATGGCAGCCATGTCTATCTGATCTCGCGCGACGGCAAGCTGCACGTGTTGGCGATTTCTGATGGCGACTCACGCGATGCGGATGCTGCTTCCCGTATTACCGAGGAGCGCGTAGTTGACCTCGGCCTTACCGGCTGCGCGTGCGTGCCTACGACGTATGATGGCAAGCTGATTGTTGGCGGCGAGGTTGCTGGCGGCTCTGCGCTAGCGATTGTTGAGCCGGCCAAGGACTTTGCCACGACGCTGGTTTCGTCTGCCGATGGCTCTGCGCTTCCTACAGGTGGCATCAAGGGCGCTCCGCTGGTGAGCGCTCAGGCAGATGGCACGTATTATGTGTACTTTACGGTTAACTACGGCGAGAGCTCTGATTACGTTAACTACACCTCGGGCGGTGGCGTATATCGTTACAAGTCGGGTGACGCTGAGGCTTCTGGCGTGTTTAGCGCAACGGGCCACAACAACTACTGTGACTCGCCGATCGCGTGTGATGCCAAGGGCAACCTGTACTACATCAACGACTCTGGTGCGTTGTTTAAGCTGAACGCTGGCATGAAGATCTCGTTTAACACTGGCGAGGGATCCAAGGTCGATTTCCAGACCACGGTTGCCAACGGCTCTGTCACTAAGCCTGCCGATCCGACGCGCGAAGGGTATACCTTCGCTGGCTGGTATACCGATGAGGCTTGCACGGAGGCGTACAAATTTGACGCCGCGGTGACGGCCGATATGACGCTCTACGCCAAGTGGACCAAGAATGCCGTTACCCCTGGCGGCAACGGTGACTCTGGCTCCAATAGCGGCAATGGCGGCTCCAATGGCGGTTCGGGTAATGCCGGTGCTGGTTCTGGTTCCGGTAACGGCACAAACGGCCAGCAGAGCGGCGGCGCTGTTTCGCCTGGGCAGAAGCCGGTGTCGTCGACCACGACCGAGACCAAGGACGGCAAGGATTCCAAGAAGGAGTCCGACAAGAAGGACGGCAAGAAGTCTGACAAGAAGTCCAGCTCCAAGTCCGATACGGGCTCGGCTGCCGCGACTACCGCTAAGAAGTCCGCTGAGGCTCCGGCACAGCAGTCTGGCTTCAACCCGCTCGCCATTGTCGGCGTAGCGGCCGGCGTGATCGGGCTTGCGGTCATTGGCGTGTTCGTGTTTACCAAGCACCGGTAGGTGAGAGCTGTGTCCAATAAACCTCAGGATGCCGACTCCAAGCAACCCGACTCGTCGTTCATTCAGCTCGACGATGCTAAGCAAAAGGGCGCCGCCTCGGCGGCGTCCGCCTCTCGGCGCAAGGCGCTGCTTGGCTCTCTGACGGCCGTCTGCATCGCACTGATTGTCGTCTCGCTGGGCTTTGTTCACCCTTCCGCCAGCGGCGCCTGGTCCATCGATTGGATCGCTCGGGCCGTGGCGGGGAGGAGCGTTGCCGACTCTGGCTCTATCGCCTCTCGCAAGACGGAGACAGCGGGCTCCTCGTCTTCTGACGCTGTGGACTCCGAGTCCAAGGACTCGAATGAATCGGATTCCAAGGACGCTTCCGAGTCTTCGGACGAGAAGCCAGACAAGGATTCGAAAGAGAAGAAGTCCGAAGGCAAGGGCGGCAAGAAGTCCAACAACGCGTCTGCCGGACAGGGCTCCGAATCCGCTGGTGGATCGAGTTCTTCAAACGGCTCCTCTTCGGGCGGCGGCTCGGCGGCCGGCGGTGGGTCTGCATCCAACAGCGGCAACGCTTCTGCTGGCAATCAGGGCGGCTCGCAGCAGCCTGGCTACATTGCTGTGACGGTCTCTGTGACGTCGAGTGCCGTGGGTAACCCGGTGTCTTCTGGCGGTACGTTCACCTTCAACGAGGGCGCTACGGCCTACGATGCTTTGTGCGCACTGGGTCTCTCTGTAAATGCGCACGGCTCATCGTACGGCACGTATGTCGCCGCTATCGGCGGCCTGGCCGAGAAGGAGCACGGTGGTACAAGCGGCTGGATGTATTCCGTCAACGGCGTAACGCCCAACACGGCGTGCAGCAACTACGTCCTACACAACGGCGACGGTGTCGTCTGGTATTACGTAACGGGCTAAATGCCTTGACATAACATGCCAAACGGGCGGTTTGGACCAACATCCGAGCCGCCCGCTTTTAATACTGATGGGATGGGGTTCCTCAATCGAGGCTCAACCGGAAATTGCATCCTACTCTGAAGGTGAATTCCGGGACGCAATTTCCGCATCAGCATCCATTGGGAAAGCGCATCTCGTTCTAGACATCGATAACGGGATGCGCTTTCCGTTTCGGCGTCCGCGGGAAACTGCGTCCCGGAATCCACGCTCAGACCGGGATACGGTTTCCCGATGGGGCGGGTTTCGGAAAGCGTGTCCCGCTCTGGGGGCTCATTCCGGGATGGACT
Organism: uncultured Collinsella sp.; assembly: GCA_902496945.1. Taxonomy (GTDB): domain Bacteria; phylum Actinomycetota; class Coriobacteriia; order Coriobacteriales; family Coriobacteriaceae; genus Collinsella. The sequence goes on along the minus strand of CABVDE010000028.1, from coordinate 6,716 downwards.
TTCCGCATGGGGGCTCATCTGGAAACTGCGTCCCGTTCTGTTGACTGATTCCGGGACACAGTTTCCGCTAGGACGGCGTTGCGGAAGCTGCATCCCATTCTGAGGCTGCAATCTGGGATACACTTTCCGGAACGGCGTTCATGGGGAAACTGCGTCCCATTCATGCACCGTAGCCCGCCTTCCTCGGCAGACTCTGCAAACAAAAAGCCGGCTGGAATGGGAATTCCAACCGGTTGCGAATGCAAGGGTATGTTTGGCTGACTACGACCGTGCGCCTTCGAGGAAAAAGCGACGGCTAAAGTAGTTGTACCAGGTGACCAGGAACGTGGCGATGGCCTTCATGGCCTGGTAGCCGATACTCAAAAACGTGACGCCCACAAACATGTACAGGTCGTTGAGGCCCAGACCGATCACCGACAGGATAGTAAAGATCGTGAACTCGCGCTTACGGCTCATGCCCTCGCGATGGTCGAACACGTACTTCATGCTGAGCCAGTAGTTAACCACGACGGACGTGGTAAACGAGACCGTCGTGCTCATCAAAAAGTCGAGGTGGAACAGCTCGACGAGCGCAATAAGCATGCCCCAGTCGACGCCAAAGGAGATAAGACCCACGACAGCGAACTTGAGGAACTGCTTGGTATGAGGTTGTGCCAGCGCGTTGCGCACGTAATCACATCCAATGCGTTGATGAATCGAGCAACGAGATACTTTAGAGCTTTTGCATGGCAAACGTAAGGTCTTTGGCAAGAACTATACGAACTCGCCAAATTTGCAAGAGACAATCCGCAGACGTTGAAAAAATGCCCGTAAACGAACGATGCCCACGGTCGATACTGTACTGAGCGCGTATTGTCCGTGGGCATCGTAAGGCTGTAAGGTTGCGAGCTACTTGGTCTCCTCGCCCTCTAGGAAGATCTTTCGCGTTGCAAAGTTGTAGACCATGACGAGCGCGGTAGCGCAAATCTTGGCGATATTGGCCTCGAGGCCCAGGCCGGCGTTGAGGGCAAGCACGATGCCGTCGTTGAGCGCCAGGCCAATAACGGATAGCACGACAAAGATGATGAACTCGCGGCGGCGGCTCATGCCCTCCTTGTGTGCAAACACGTACTTCATGCTCGCGACATAGTTAAAGATGAGCGAGACGATAAAACCGCTGGTGTTGGCGATCAGGATGTTGAGGCCCAGACCGTAGTGGAGCAGATTCATGATGCCAAAGTCGATGACGGTGGCAATGACGCCGACGACGCCAAACTTCATGATCTGCGCAAGGAGCTTTTGCATGGTACCTGCCTTAGGGTGGCGCCGGGCGCCGTGGGGATGACAAACCCAGAAAGTTTAGCCAATCCCCGCAGGCGCTGCTAGGCGCGCTCCTCGATAGCACCATTTCTATATGCATCGAGCAGCTGGCGCAGGTCCTGGATCTGGCTGCGAATCTTGACGCCGGTATCGGTGTCGCTCACCATGCGGCGACGGTCGGCCTGGTCAAAACGGTTGGTCTCGCTCTCGATGTCCACATTGCGGGTGAGCGCCTCGGCAACGGTGGTAAAGGCCCGGTGCGACTTGAGGCGGCATCCGCGCGAGCTCGAGATAAGCGTGTAGCCGGCGATGCCCGTCTTGGGATGGTAGGCACGGCAGAAGCCACCGTCAATGACCAGTAGCTTGCCGTCGGCGCGAATGGCCTGCTCGCCTTTGGTGGTCTTGACCGGGGTGTGGCCGTTGATGATATGGCCGGTCGGGGAGCATGCCATGGGGGCGACGCCAAACTCGCGCATGATGTCGTCGCAAACGGACGAGGACGTGGTGAGCGTGTAGTACGGGTCCATCGGCTCGACCCACGTGCTCTTGTCGGCAATGTAGGCGCGCTCGAAGGTGCGCACCACGCGTCCGCTGGCGGGTGAGTTAAAGCCGATCCACAGGTACCACATCCAGTCGAGGGCATCGCGGTCGCCGACGCGCCAGGCGCGGCGGGCGATATAGTCGCAAAAATCAAAATAATCGCGGCCGGCGTGCCAGGCACCCAGGCAGTTTATGCTGCTAAAGGTGCCGTCTTCGTTGAGCGGTACGCAGCCGTGGAACAGCAGATTGCCGTTGGCGACCTTATACATGGAGCCGTGGGTATAGAGGAAATCGATGTGGCGATGCAGATGATCGGCGGTGACAAACTCGGACACGAGCTTGTCGATGATGTGCTGCTCCTCGGGCGTGAGCGTGTAGGGGTCCGCTGGATCGACGGTGGGGAAGTCGTTAGTCGTGAGCGGCCACACGCTGCCGTCGGCGAGGGTGACCGTGCCGGCATCGTGATCGACCTTGTCGAGCAGTAGACGGTCGGCCATGTCGAACTCGGGGTGGCGCTGGATAATCTGGCCCTCGAGCTTAAAGAGCAGAACGTTGATGGCTTTGATGAGCGGGCTGATGGGCTCGCCGGCGGTATAGGTAGCGTTGGCAAAGGCGACAAGCTCGCGCAGCGAGATGCCGTAGTCGTTCTCGAGAATCTCGTAGTTGTCGTAGCGCAGGTTGTTGCGTAGCACCGTGGCGATGCAGGCGGGCTCGCCGGCAGCGGCGCCCATCCACAACAGATCGTGGTTGCCCCACTGAATATCGAGCGAATGATAGGTGAGCAGGCGGTCCATAATCTTGGCCGCGCCGCCGCCGCGGTCGAAGATGTCGCCCACCAAGTGCAGGTGGTCGACGGCGAGGCGCTTGATGAGTGAGGCGAGCGACTCGATAAAGTCGTCGGCGCTGGCGGTCTCCAAGATGGATTCGATAATGCGCTCGTGATAACGCACGCGGTAGTTGTTCTCGTCCGGATGCGTGTGCAGCAGCTCGTCGATGATGTAGGCGTAATCGCGCGGGATGGCCTTACGTACCTTGGAGCGGGTGTAGCGGCTCGAAAGCGAGCGGGCAACCACAATGAGCTGGTTGAGCATGGTCTTGTACCAGGTGGGCGAGTCCTCGTGCCGGCTGCGGACCAGATCGATCTTCTCGCGCGGGTAGTAGATGAGCGTGCACAGCTCGCCCTTTTCGTTAAAGGAGAGCGTGTCGCCAAAGATTTCGTCGACATGCTCGCGCACGACGCCCGAGCAGTTGTTGAGGATGTGCATAAAGGCTTCGTACTCGCCATGCACATCGCTCATAAAATGCTCGGTGCCCTTGGGCAGGTTGAGGATGGCCGAGAGGTTGATGATCTCGGTGAATGCGGATTGTTCGGTGGGAAATTGTCTCGAAAGCAGACGCAGATACTTGAAGTCTTGCGGATTGCGATCGAATGCGACCATGAAACACCTTCCGATGTGGTTGGTAAAACTGATAAACAGCTTCAAATGTTTATCAGTATGCGCTGCTTTTGTTTCGATTTTGAGCCAGCGGCCGAATTGTCGGCTGAATGGTTTGATAAATCGATTTAATTAGGGTAGATGTGTCGGTTGGGTGGAGACGAAAGAGCATTTTTGCCCGTGATGGCGTATGGCGACGAGAGAGATGTTCATGATAATGATGTTCAATACGAATGGTTCGAAATGGTAAATAGTGGACATTTGTACCGTATTTAGGCTCGCTGTGCGATAATTTGCGCAGCAATGAGTAAGGAGCCTCATATGAGTGATTTTGTCCTGACCTGTGAATCCGCCGCCGACCGAACCCGTGAGTTCTTTGCGTCGCGCAATATCCCTGTCGTGTGTTTTCATTACGAGATCGACGATGTTGTCTATACGGACGATCTGTATCAGTCGGTTACGCCGGACGAGTTTTTTGCCCAGATTGCTGCTGGCGCCATGCCCAAGACGTCTCAGGTGAGCGTGGGTGAGTACGAGGAGTTTTGGGAGCCGTTCGTTGCCGAGGGTAAAGACGTGCTGCACCTAACGTTGTCGTCGGGTATTTCGGGTACGTATGGATCGGCCTGCGTTGCGGCGCAGATGCTCGCGGATCGCTATCCCCAGGGCGGCAAGGTGCGCGTCATCGATTCGTTGGCGGCGTCTTCGGGCTTTGGCCTGCTGGCGGGATGTGCCGCCGACGTTCGCGATAGCGGGGCTTCACTCGACGAGACGGCTGCATGGATCGAGGAGAACAAGCTCAACTTGCACCACTGGTTCTTCTCGACCGATCTGTCGAGCTACCTGCGCGGCGGTCGCATTTCGGCCGCGAGCGCGATCATCGGCACGGCGCTCAAGATTTGCCCGCTTATGACCGTCGATTGCGAGGGCGGGCTGTCGCCACGTGAGAAGATCCGCACCAAGAAGCGCGCGATTTCCGAGATGGCCAAGATCGTGATGGCGCATGTGCAGGACGGCGTGAACTATTCGGGCAAGTGCATCATGTCGCACTCGGCGTGCCGCGAGGACGCCGAGGCTGTTGCGGCGCTGATAGAGGAACAGGTTCCGCAGCTCAAAGGTAAGATTGAGATTAATAGCATCGGTGCTCTGATTGGCTCGCATACCGGCCCTGGCACGGTGGCCGTCTTCTTTATGGGCGACAAGCGCGTGGATTAGCGCTTTGCCCCTCAGCATTTCAACGAAAGAGGGCCCGCCTCACGTTTTGTGGGGCGGGCCTTGCTGTTGCGGCTAGTGTTTCTTTCCGCGGAAGAAGAAGCCGTGCAGCGACGGCTTGAGGCCGCGGTTGGCGCGGCGCTCCTCAACGCGCTCGTGGATCGAAGCGACGCGTTCGATTACTTCGTCGGGAATCGGCACGTCGGGATTCATGTTCTCGACCTGGCTGACTTCGGCGGCGGCGACCTGGTCGATAATGGGCACGTCGTCGCGCGAGATGACGGGCGTGGCGTCTTCTTTCATCTTGCGATAGCGCTGCATCATGTCGGTTTGCAGCTGCTGAGCCGAAGGCGGCGTCCAGATGATAGCGTTGGCGCCGGCGGCGATGGTCTCACGGATGCTCTCGGGCGTTTTGCCGCCCGGTGCGATGAGCGGCAAATTGGGGTAGTGCTCACGCAGCTCGCGCAGGACCTGCGGCGTGTTCTTGCCGGCCGCGATGTTGAGGATCTTGGCTCCGGCGCGAACCTTGGCGTGTGCATCGTCATCGCAGCGCACGACCGTGGCGATGACGGGGATGTCAGCCAGGTTGGTAATGTGCTCGACCATCTCGGCGGTGGCGGGGGAGTTGACCACGCAGCCTGCCGCGCCCTGCATCTCGGAGACGGCCGCCATCTGCACGGAGCGCTTGCCGGTGGTGGTGCCGCCGCCCACACCCACGAAGACCGGGCACTCAGCGACGGTCAGCAGCGCCTGCGTAATGGCCGGCTGCGGCGTGAAGGGGTAGACGGCAAACACGGCATCGGCATTGGAGTTGCGGATGACTGCCACGTCGGTGGTGTAGATGAGCGATTTAATGCGACGCCCAAAGAGCGTAAAGCCGCTGGCCTCCTCGATCTCGTTGGGCATGCGAAGGGCCGCCTTGCGCAGGCGTCCGTCGATGGGCAGGGGCTCCATGGGCAACAGACCGTTGGGGGTTACGGCCACCTGGGGCTCGGTGAACTCGTCTGCGAGCTCGACCTCGGAGAAATCGACCGAGGCGACGATGTCCTCGTGAACCTCGGCGGGCACATCGATGGGAGCTTGGTCGTTCGTCGCGGCGGGCGTGTCGAAGGAGCTGGTGGCGACAAAAGCGTCAACACGCTCGTTCAAATCGTTGAGAGAATCCATTGCGGTCCGTTTCTATAATGTGCGGTCGGCAGCGTGCGACCGGCGCTACGTTGCTAAAACGTTTGACGAGTTGATTTTTCCCCGCCATGTCATCCGTTAGACCGAAGGGTCGGCGAACGTGAAGGAGCTGTGGTGGCGGGCATCGAGGTGCTATCTTGAAAGTACCGTTTAAAAGAGAGGTGACGCGGTATGGAATTGACAGCAATGTTTGGCTCGATTGGCCTGTGCGTGGGCGCAATCGTTGCCGCCGCGGTCATCTACTTTGTGGTCACGGCTATTAAGGGCAAAAGAGTAGAGCGCAAGGAGCGCGAAGCGCTTAAGCAGCATCGTGACCAGCAGGACAAGCGCGCACGGAGATAGCTTGTTGAGTTTCGAATCCGTGCGCTAGCTGCGTTTTCGGATCAGGGCGATGTAGAAACCCTCGAAGTCGCGGCTGGGCGGAATGGTCAGCGTGCCAGGCAGGCCGTTGGCGACGGACGAGACGTGACCGGCAGCGATGGCCTCGGTGAGGGTGTTGCACTCGATGCGCGGCTCCTCGCCGGCTTCCTGGGCGCGGCGTGCTTCGCTTTCGCTCGGCGTGCCGTCGAGGGGGATGAGCTCGCAGTCCATGTGCTTGTCGAGGGCCTCTTGCAGGGCGTCCTCGTTTTCCTGCGGCAAGATTGAACAAGTCGAATAGACCAGCGTGCCACCCGGTTTGAGAGCACCCATGGCGCGATCCAGAAGCGCGCGCTGCGAGCGGGCGCACTTGCTGAGCAGTTGCTCGGTGAGGCCGCGCAGGCTCTTCTCGTTGCCGCTGATGACGGTGCCCGTGCCGGTGCAGGGGGCGTCGAGCAGGATACGGTCAAAGCGGAAGAACTCGTCGAGCTCGCGTGCGTCGATGTGCATGACGGGCACGTTTTTGGCTCCCTGACGGCCCAGGTTGGCTTCGAGCTTCTCAGCGCGCGGGATGCTCATCTCGCAGGCGGTGAGGTGTGCCTGTCCCTGGGTGAGGGCGGCGATCTGCGTCGTCTTGCCGCCGGGGGCCGCGCACATGTCCAAGATGTCCTCGCCGGGTTGGGCACCCAG
>CABVDE010000027.1 GCA_902496945.1 uncultured Collinsella sp. | reverse complement strand
CCTTCGCCGAGCAGATGCGGGCGGTGCGCCTGAGCACCTGCGCCCTCCACATGGCTTCCTCCTGGGGGCTGTTGGGCTCTAATGGCTTGTTGTTCATGTGTGTACCTCCTTTTCACTTTGGAGGCACTCGATGCCGAAGGCATCTTTTCGCTCTTGCCCGTCAGTATCCCATTAGCAGCCCACTAAGCGCCCGCTGAAAGACCCATGAAAGGACCTTTGGCGGGTGCGGGATGCGATAGGGTCTCAACGCGATCCGCTCTGAGACCATCAAGAGCCCTCGATAGGGCAGAGCGCTGTCGTTGATCTACTTTCGCGTTTTCCGAATAGATGCCATTTCTCATTTTTGCGGAGTAAAAAAGAGGAAGGTGGCCGCTTTGCGACCGCCTTCCTCCTCGAAGACGATTGGCTATCTTCTGTGATTGGGTAGGATTTGCTGTCCGGATGTGGATTGTTTACTGATGAGCACCGCACGAGGTGCAATACACGTAGTCCACGTAGGTTTCGGTGCTGTAGGAACCGTGGTCTTCCTTGTGGGAGCCTACCTGTACTTTCTCGGTCTTAGTGCGGTTCACGTAGTTGCCGCAATACCCTTCGGTCTTCATCTTTTCGACGATAAGGTTCTTGAATGCTTCGAAGTCGGCATCGGTGTAGAACCAGTACGTCTCTCCGTTGCTGAGCCATGTTCCGTCAGGTTGTTCCGTGTAGAGTTGTCCGCCATAGATTGTCTTGGTCTCGTAGTCAGGCACATCAACCCAGTTGCTCACCCAGACCTGGCGGGTAGCCGTATGGTTCACCCAAGTGTGCGTATGGGCGGGCTTGGAAGGCTTGCTGGAAGCCGAACCAGAGTTCGAAGAACCGTTGTTGGAAGACTGAGAACCAGCGTTGTTGTCAGTCTTGGCGTTGTCGGTCTTGGCAGACGGGGTCGTCTGGGCAGGCTCCTTGTTGACATCGACTTCCTTGTCGGCGTCAGTTGCCTCCTGCTTGGTCTTGTCGCTCGCGTTCGGGTTCTTGGCGACGTTGCCGTCGAGCTTGTCGAGGATGCCGGTGCCCGCATCGCCCTTCAAGGTCTCGTCGCCGTTCTCGATGGCGTCCTTGGTCTTGTTGACGATGTCGGCGAGCATGTCGTCGGTGACCTTGTCGGCGGGAATCTGCGCCATAGGGCAGTTGACGGCAGGTGCGGTCTTCCCGTCGGCATCGACGGTGATGTCGACGGGAGCGCCCGTGTCGTAGATGTCGAAGGCGGAACCGTCGGAGTTGACGGGGCTGACGAAGCTCACGGTGTAGTCGCCCTCGGCGAGTTCAACCGTGGAAGTGCCCTTGTTGCCGTCGGCATCAGGGGTCACTGCGTGATAGAAGTCCACATCGTTGCCCTCGATATGGGCGATGGCAGGCGTGGAGTTCTCGTCCCAGCCGTGGTCGGCCGTGACGCTGAGGGTCACATCGACAGTTCTTAACTCCTGCTGCTCTGGTTGTTGCTCGGACGTTGCGAACGCCCCACTTGCCACGGCTATCGCAACAACGATCGCAACAACGACCGCAACGGCTATCGCTGCGACTTGGGGCTTATGCGAGCGCGCCCACTGGGATAATCCGTTCATTATCCATCCCCTTTTCTTTCATGGTGGTTTCGAGTTACCTCGTTATGTCAACCGCGTCATTACTTAGCGCTTTCCCATCGCGCGAGCCATCCAGTCGAGGTTGCCGCTCGCACTGGCGGTGTTCGCGTTTATCTGCTGAGCCTGATTGAGAATCTGCCCCTGCATGAACAGGTTGCCTATTTGCAGCATGTTGCCGATGCGCTGCTGGTTGAGAATCTGCTGCTGGCCCGCTTCCATGCGGCGCTGGTGCATCTCGGTCTCGTAGAGGTTGACCATCTCCTGTACGGTGGTGGCGCGATGGTTGCGCACGGCAGCAAGGAAGAAATCCACGGCTTCGATGCTGTCGTAATCCATGGGGTACCACGGGGCGACCTGCGAAGCCCATTGCTGCTGTACGGCGAAAATCTCCTGCTTGGTTCGCTCTATGCTCTGGGCTAGGGCCTGGTTGTTGGCTTCAACTCGTTGGTTGCTTTGGTCAATCGCGGCATTTCTCTGGGAGCGGCTTTTGTCCGCCGTCTTCGCTATGACCTTGTATAGAATCGCGCCGATGATAGCCGAGACGATGAGGTTCACGATATTCCAGACCGCCAATTGAAGCTCCATGCCTCCCATCGAGAAGAACGGAAGGGTAGGGAGATACGTTATCACCTTAAGTGGCGTGCTCGTGATAAGCGTGAACGCGATAAGGAAGCCCCCGATTGCATAGAGAACAGGGTGCCTTTTAGTCTTCTTTTCCGTCTTGGCGGCAAACTGAGTGGTGAGCTGGTTGATTCGTTCCTGAAGGTCAACCACCCTATGCATCAAATCGTGCGCCGTGGCAACGCCTGGCAACAAATTTGCCTGTTCCTCCATGTTTGCTCCTTTCTATTTCACGGATATAGCCCGAGCTGCCATCGGGCTATATCCGTGCGTATCGATTACCTAGTCCACCTCTATCCCTTCGGCATCGGGGGTGTCCCACGTGAAGCCCGCGTGCCCCTCGTTCACGACGGTGGCGAGGCCGGAGTAACCGCCGAAGGTCGTGCCATAGACGGCCTGGGTGGTCGAGTAGGTGGGTGAGCAGAGTTCGATGGACTTTTTGGTCGAGCTGAACGCGCTGTCGGGAATCTCGGCATTATTGTCCCAACCGTAGTCATTTAAAATGCGAAAGCGTGTTCTGTCGCTTGTTAGATCGTTTTCATCCGCATTGATGTTTGCTTGGTAGAAGGAGAACTTTGCGAGCTGGAAAACAAGCGACTCGTTCGCCGCCGCATTACCGCTGCCATCTGTTTCGAGACGGAGCGTATAGGGCTTCGCCTCGGGTTCTTGATAAGCGGCAGCTTCATTGAATGCCTGTCCTTTGTTTGCAGCGTCGAGAGCATCCTTCGTGTTGTCCAACGTGGTCTGGTACGTCTCGACGACCTGGGCTCGGTCTTCCTCGGGCACATTCTCGATGCCATAGTCTCCGTAGTAGTCTATCGAATCGTACGTACCGGCGTCCGCCTCTGCCTTCAATGTGTCATAGCATTGCTGCCACGCTTGGATAGCTTCATCGGTAGCATCGATTGCCGCCTGCTTCGCAGCATTGAAGGCTGCTTCGTCCTGCTGCTTCGCCAGCTCGACGATTTCATCGTCGGACAGACCGTCGAGGTCGCCGAAGGTCAGGCTCTTGCACTGGTAGCTCGCAACGTTGCCGTTCCCGTCGAAGGATAGGACTTCCTCGATTGCCACGTCCTTTCCTATCTGCTTGTCGCCGTCGTAGACCATCCACACGCCCGCCTGGCCGAAAGCCTGCGAAGCAGGCACGGGCTCGCTCGCGTTCTTGACGCCTTCGCCTGAACCGCTACATCCAGCCAGCCCAAGGCCCGCGACGGCAACCGTCCCGATACCGAATAGCTTGAGCGCGTCTCTCCTCGTGTACTGCTTCATGGTTGTTTTCTCCTTTTGCGTTCGCTTGCTTTGTCGATTTAGCTTGTTGCTCGATGCTTTCCCGTCGGCTTTGATGGGAAGGGGGCAAGTCGAACGACTGCCCCGGTAAAGATTCCGGAGCCGTTCGGCTTGTCCCTATGCAACTTATTGTTGTTGTTGGCTTTCCTGCTGTGCCTTGAGCCACTCTCTCGCGTTGAGCTGATCCTGGAATTGGGAGTTCGTCATGCCGTCGCCGCGGACGGAGTTGGGATCGTTCGGGTCCCATGACTTGGTGAGCCCGATCGTCAGATACTTCTCCAGGCCGTCTCCCGCCCCGTTGCCGACATATACGTTCAGTCCGGTGCCGGTCGCGCCGAGTTCCTGCGTGCCGTATACCGGCCACGGGTTATCTTTCGCAACGGCGATGCAGATTGCGCCGCCGTAGTCGTTGGCCGGTTTGTGCGAAATCTGCCACGTGTGGTCGTCTAGCTGGGTCACGCTCCACTCGTTCTGCTTCCAATCGGACGGCACGTCCACGTAGAAGTAGTCGGTCGTGAACGAATGGCCACCGCTGGATGCCTGGTCCGTTGACGTCTGCTCGCTCTCGGAAGTGCTCGCCTCGGTGCTCTTATTCGCCTCGTCGGTCTTTTTCTCTTCCTCGGCCTTCTTGGCTGCCACGGCGTCGTCCCTGCGCTTTTGTGCCGTCTCTTTGAGCTTGTCGAGCTTTGACAAGCTTATGCCGCTGTCCTTTGCTGCCTTATATGCCGCATCGATCTGCGCGTCCGTCACCTCTTCTGCGGGGACAGGCTTGATGGTGATTTCCTTCTTGACGTTGACTTTGCCGTCCTTGTCGATGCTGACCTTCGTGGACGCGCCCTTGGTGTCGTAGATGGTTCCGTCCGCCGCGATGGGTGACGCCTCGATCGCAAGGCGGTAATCTCCCGGCCTGAGGGCGATGTCCGAAGAGTCCGACCCCGCGTGGAACACGCTGTCCACACTGTTGCCCGAGGAGTCCTTTCCGGTGGCATGGATGGTGATCTTCGTGCCCTTTCGCGTGTCAAGCCCTTCGGCGTTTACGACGAGGGGAACGCCGTAGGTCTTGGACGCCTGCGCCGAGAGATATAGATAGGCGCCTCCGCAGCAGATGGCGACCACCGCCGCGATACCTATCGCCACCCACAGTGCCGCCCGCTTCTTTTTGCCGGATCTGTCAGCCATCTCTTATCCCGCTTCCTTCCTCCGTGATGTCTGTTCGCTCTTGAGAAATTACTTTGAGGCGCGCATGCGCTCCATGAAGACGCCGGCCGAGATGAGCGCCAAGGATACTGCGAGCGTTGCGAGGAAGGGGAGGATGTTGTCACCCGTCTTGGGCAGCTCGCCGTTCTTGGCATCGGTTTTTGCGTTCGAGCCATTTGAGCCGTTTGCCTGCGCTTGCTTTTTCTGCTCGGTCGACGTCCCGAGGGCGGCGACGGTCTCGGTCTTGGTGGCGCCGCATTTGGTGCAGGTGTAGGTGCGCACGCCCTCCTTCGTCGCGGTGGGCTCGGTAGTCACGGTGCCCTTGTCCCATGTGTGGTCGGTCGCCGCGATCTCGCGCGTCTGGACGGCCCCGCAGATATCGCATGTCAGCTGCTCCTGCCCGGGCGCGGTGCAGGTCGCGGGGGTCGTGACCTTCCAAGTACCTTCGTGCGCGTCGCCGTCGATGGCATGGAACTCAACGGTGTTCACGCCGACCTCCTGACGCCACTTCGCATAGCGCTCCGCCTCGGTCCCCTTGTAGCCGATGATGCGGCAGTTGAGAATGGGCGTCGAATGGATGGCCGTGACGGATTTGGGGATCCAGACATTCTTGAGGCTGTCGCATTGGTTGAGGAACTGGTCGGGGATCTCGGTCACGCCCTCCTCGACATGCACGTTCTCAAGGCTGGTGCAGCCGTAGAACTGCGCGTTGCCGCCCCATGTGGAACCGGAGGGAATGGTCACCGAGGTGAGCTTCTTGCAGTAGACGAAGACATCGGAATGCCAGTCGACGTTTGCGGGCAGCTTGATCTCGGTGAATCCCGCATTCTGGAACGCGCAGTTCCACACGCGCTCCAGCCCATCGTTCAGATGGACCTCGGTGAGGCTAGGGTTGTCCGCGAATGCGGAGATCCTGATGGTCTTCACCGTGGAGGACAGCGTCACCTTATGCAGGTTGCTGTACTGGACGCTACCGTACGAGGCGAACGCGGTGCCGGGGATTTCCGTGACGCCCTCGGCAACCTTAACCTCTGTGATCTGCGAGGCGTACTGCGTCCAGTCATATGTGGTTGCCGTGGGGATGTCCGCCGTCAACGTGAGCACGCCGTCGTTGAGCGTCCAGCCGTTGCCGCTGATTTCCTCGGCATAGGCGCCGCGCGCGCCGGACAGCAGTGCTACGCACAGGGCGAACACGCCCGCGAGGGTCAGCACCCCTCTTTTCCATGTCGTTGATTTCATCTTCCCTTTTCCTTTCTTTTGGGTTTACGTTTTCGTTAAATCGGCCGGTTACAGTCCGTTGCGTTTGTCGAACACATCGCGCGCGATCCAATCGACGTTCCTGCTCGTGCTTGCGGTGTTCGCGTTGATCTGCTGGGCCTGGTTGAGAATCTGCCCCTGCATAAAGAGGTTGCCGATCTGGAGCATGTTGCCGATGCGCTGCTGGTTGAGCATCTCCTGCTGCCCCGCCTCCATGCGTCGCTGGTCCATCTCGGTCTCGTAGAGGTTCACCATCTCCTGCACGGTGGTGGCGCGATGGTTGCGCACGGCGGAGAGGAAGAAGTCGACGGCTGCGGTGTTGTCATAGTCCATGGGGTACCACGGCGCGACCTCTGCCGCCCAACGTTGCTACACGGTGAAGATCTCCTGCTTGGTTTGCTCGATGCTCTGCGCGAGCGCCTGGTTATTTGCGTCGACCACGGCGTTGTTGTTGTCGATATAGACGTTGCGGCGGGCGCGGGACGTGTCGGCCGCCTTGGCGATGACCAGGTAGAGGACCACGCCGATGACGGCGGAGACGATCAGGTTTATGGCATTCCAGACATCCCTTTGGAGGTCCGGTCCTCCGGTCGCGTAGAACGGGAGGGAGAACGGATACGTGAGCGCGCAGAGCGGCGTGCTCGTGATGAGCGTGAAGACGATGAGGAGACCGGCAATGGCATAGAGCACGGGGTGCCGCTTGGTCTTCCTTGCTGTCTTTTGCGAGAACTGCGTGGTCAGTTGGTTGATGCGATTTTGCAGATTGACCGCGCGATGCATCAGGTCGTGCGCGGTCGTGATTCCCGACAGCAGATCTGCCGTCTGTTCCCCCACAGTCTTTACCCTTCTCCTCGATATGCGGGTGCGCCTTCGGCGCACCCGTTTTCGGAATGCTGACTATTGCTCATAATTGAACTACATAGGCAACAATTAGCCCTTACAGTTTATTATACTTGCAGAAAAATGCCCATACGATTCAAGTCAGATTGATTCGTATGGGCGGTGATAGTGTGAAGTATTTCGAAATAGGCCAACGCATACGGCGGTACCGTAAGGCCTGCGGGATGTCGCAGGAGGCGCTGGCAGGAAAGGTCGGCATCTCCGTCACGCATATGAGCCATATCGAGACCGGAAACACTAAGCTGAGCCTGCCCGTGCTATCGAAGATTGCCGAGGAGCTTTCGGTCGGCGCCGACGCGCTGCTGTCCGACGAGCCGAGGCCTGATAAGTCGACGCTTTCGTTAGAGGTGCGAGAGATCCTGGATTCGTTCGAGGTCGACGAGCTGCCCGTGGCAATCGAAGTGCTTCGGGCGCTGCGGGATGCGATGGCTAAAAGACGCGGCTAGGGGCGAATTCCAGCACTCAAAAGTTGTGAAAAAGTTGCATAGCAGCAAGATGAAAAGGGCAAACCACTCATTTACGAGGCGGTTTGCTCCTTTAGTCAAATATTCCCATAGCAGACAAAGAGAATGCGGTGGACGGGCTTTGGGCTATTCATGACCAGCTCTCTCCAAACGAAGCCAAGTACGACGCATTATCGAACGGCGTCCCTAGGCCCTGACGATGCCAGCGAGCGCGACAGGTTCATGCTGGGAACCTCGATGATGCGCCAGAAGGCAACGGAGACGAGCATGCTTGCGGGCAGCGAGACCGCGGCAATCGCGAGCGGGTCGACAATCCCGAGCCTGGGCAGCAGGGCAGCGAGCGCACCGATGACAATGGCGTGGGTAAGGTAGAGGCTGTACGACACCTTTCCCAAAAAGACCATGGGGGCCGCAGAGAGCGCACGGCGCGTGAACCCGTCGGCGATCGCGACGACCACCACCACCAGGCAGGCCGCGTTCATGGCGGTGGACTCCAACGCCTCGAGGACCCCGCCGGGATGCCACACGAGCGAGAGCTCGATAACGCCAACGGAGGCCACAAGCAGCGCCAGCTCGGCCAGGATTGAAAGCTTGACGGCCTTGATTTTGTCGAATTGCCGGGCCGCCATGACGCCAAGCCAGAACATCAGGCAAAGGCGCAGCGGAAAGTAGCCCGTCCAGTACGAGACAAGCACCGCAATAAAGGCCGCAACAACCGCCAGACCCGTCCGGCGAATCCTTGATATGCACCAGATGGCCAGCGGAAGCGTCAGGCTAAACCAGAGCTCCCAGCTCATGGACCAGACAGGAGAGTCAACGCGGACGAGCTGCGCGCCAAAGAGGTTGTTGAGGCCATTGGACACGTTGAACAGCACGTCGAACTGCATGAGGATGTCATGAACCGCAGTGGGAAGGCCCGCGTCGTAGGCGACGGCAAGCGCGGAGCGCGACGTGGACCCCAGGCGCCATGCCACGTAGCCCGCAGGAAGGGCCAGTGCAATCGCCGCAAACAGCGGCACGCAGAGGCGGACGACCCTCCTTGGGTAGTAGCCAAGCCAGTCGTACCCGCCGCTCCCCATACGCTTAAAGGGAACAAGAGAGAGCACTATGCCTGACAGGATGAAGAACACCATGACCGACGCGGAGCCAGGGAAGAGGCTCGGACCCCCCGCCAAACGGCTTGACCATGATGTCGACGTGCAGCAGGAACACCATCAGCGCCCCGAGCCCTCGCAGGCCGTCAAGCGACAAGACGCGCTTCTCGTGACCAGGCATTGCTACCCCTTTCTTCGTGCATTTGAGCAGAGCCTCCCATTATATACCCTCATGGATTTAGCGTACATTTTGACGAGAAAGACCCCCAAATCGGGCGGATTCGGGGGTCTGACTCATCTTTATGTACGCTGTCCGGAACCGCGACTGCCGGCAGCAAGGGCGCCGGCACCCGCCCTACTCGACCTCGTCCTCGCGGACGCCCATCTCGAGACTCATCTGGTGCATCTTCTGCACCAGCGCCGGCTCCTTGACCAGAAGGCCGTGCACCACGGCAGGCACTAGCACAAAGGCGGCCTGCAGCAGGAAGAGCGGCAGGTAGTCGGGGCGCTCCACGTTGGGGGCCATGACCGAGATGGCAACCAGCATGATGCCCGTGCCGACGCAGCCCACGATCTTCTGCACGGAGTCGGCCTTGGTGCGCAGCGGGCGCGGCGTGATGTCAGCCACGATGGCCACCGTCATGGTGCGGTACATGCAGATGGCAAGCAGCGTGATCAGGATGGCGCAGATAAGCAGCGGCAGGCTTCCCGCGTTGTTTGCGATTGCGATGAGCGGCAGATGTTTCCATGGCAGATAAACAGTACGCGTTGCATAGGGCGATACCTTTCATATAGAAGGCTGCTAAAGAGTCGAAGCCAGGCGCATGCCAAGTTTTATTTCTTGGCCAGTTTGAAGTAGCGCTCAAATATCAATTCGAAAACGTAATAGAACATCAATCGACTGTCGAGGTCCATGCTGCCCAAGCGGATTTCTTTTTGCACGGTGTAGATAGGGTAGTCGGCTAGTTTCGAGAGGGAATTTCGAGAAAAACCGGTGAGCGTGACAACCTTGCATCCGCGCGTTTTGGCTATCGATGTGGCGTCAATAGACACCTGCGTCTCGCCGCTTACGGAAACGCTGAAGACCAGGTCGTTTTTGCCGAGGAGTTCTGCGTAATGCCTCATGACGTGGCGTTCACTGAGCGTGTCGGTATTCTTGCCCATTATTTTGAGCTTTTCAGCCATCTCGAGGCACGGGTATTTCGAAAAGCCCGAGCAGAAGAACACGATATGCGAGGCGTCCTGGATAAGACTCACAACCGAATCGATGACCCGGTCGTTAAGCAGATCTTTGGTCTGTACGAGTTGGGTATCAAGAGGAAGTGCCTCGATAGTGAATCGATTGCGATCGAGCGAGGCGGAATACGATTGTTTGAGCTCCGTAAACCCCGAGAAGCCAAGCTTGTGGGCAAGTCTGACAATTGTATTGGGAGCGACGAAGAACCGTTCGGCAACGCTCTTAAGCGTGACATCGTCAATATCATCACGCAGCTCGATGATGTAGCGCATGATCTCGCTTTCGAGATCGTTGAGCTTGCTCTCGCCAGCCCGCACATGATCATAAAAAGATTCTTGATCTTTCATAAGATGTTTCAGCCCCTCGCACCTCGCCGTACATATGGTACCGCTTTGTGTAGCCAGGTGAGAAATCGGTAATCGGTCAAGATTGCCTATTGCCCATGAACTGGGCAAACGCGCGTGTCTGCCTACACATATCTGTGTCGTGAGCGAAATCATGTGTCCCCGTTTCGCATTGGCCCACACGGGGACTCGCAAATGACCTTATGTCGCAAAATACCAATCGAAACGAAGCAAGCCGAGGACAGCCGCGGAGCCCAAGGTCTTCGAGAACACCGATCAGCCAACCCTGGAGGGACGGAACATGAAGGATAAGCTCAATATTGTGATCGTTGGCGGCGGCTCCACGTGGTGCCCTGGCATTCTTAAAGCCCTGACCAAGCACATGGACATTCTGCCGCTGAACCGCGTGATGCTCTATGACATCGATGCCGAGCGCCAGCGTCCGATCGGCGAGTTTGGCAAGATTCTCTTCGCCGAGGAGGAGCCCGGTGTGGAGTTTGGTTACACCACCGATAAGGACGAGGCTTACACCGACGTCGACTTTGTGCTCTGCCAGATTCGTACCGGCGGCTACGAGATGCGTAGCAAGGACGAGAAGATTCCGCTGCATATGGGAATCATCGGCCAGGAAACGGTGGGCCCTGGCGGCATGGCTTACGGTATGCGCTCCATGCATGACATGGTTGAGATCGTCAACGATGTTCGCGCCCATAGCCCGGAGGCGTGGATCATCAATTACACCAATCCGGCTGCTATTGTGGCATATGGTCTCGAGCGCGTCCTGCCCGATGAGCATCGCGTTCTCAACATCTGCGACCAGCCTGTCAACCTCATGCGCTCTTACGGTCGCCTGCTCGGTCGCGATATGAGCAAGACGGAGCCCGTGTACTTTGGCCTCAATCACTTCGGTTGGTTCAAGCACATCTACGATGAAGAGGGCCATGACCTCGTCCCGCAGATTAAGGAGTACACGGAGAAGAACGGTTTCCTTCCTGCCGATGCCGAGCAGCGTGACCAGTCCTGGCTTGATACCTACGCCATGGTCAAGGACATGCTCGAGGACTTCCCCGACTATCTGCCCAACACTTATCTGCAGTACTATCTGTATCCCGAGTACAAGGTCGCTCACCTCGACCCCGACTACACTCGCTCCGACGAGGTTATCAACGGTCGTGAGAAGCGCGTGTTCGCCGAGTGCGAGCGTGTTGCCAAAGTCGGCACCGCAAAGAACTCCTCGGTTGTGCAGAACGATGCTCATGGCGATATGATCGTGGAAATCACCTCGGCCATTTATCGCAACACCAACAAGACCTTCATTGTCATCGTGCCCAACAACGGCATTATCGAGGGTATGCCCGATGACGCCATGGTCGAGGTCGCGGCAAGCGTGGGCGCCAATGGCCCGCAGCCCTATGCTGTTGGCAAGATTGGCACCTTCTATCGCGGTCTTATGGAGAACCAGTACGCCTATGAGCGCCTGACTGTTGAGGCATGGATGGAGGGTTCCTACGAGAAGGCCCTGCAGGCACTCACGCTTAATCGTCTGGTCGGTGACGCAAAGAAGGCGCGTAAGGTGCTCGATAAGCTCATCGAGGCCAATAAGGATTACTGGCCGGAGCTTAAGTAGCTAGTTCCATAGCGTTAGATAACTGTTATGGGGCGTGTGGGTTGTAGAGCTGCACGCCCCGTTTCTTTAAGAGGGGTATCCCATGAACAAAGATGAGCTGCTGGCAAAGTTCCAGCGCCTGGGCAAAGTCCTCATGACGCCTGTCCTGATCCTGCCAATCGCCGGCATCCTTCAGGGCTTTGGCAATGCCTTTACCAGCCCCACCCTTACGGCAGCTGTTCCCTGGCTTGCTGCTCCGGGCTTTGCGATTTTCTTTTCGATTCTTAAGGCCGCAGCCGGCATCGTTATGAGCAACATCCCGGTTATCTTCTCGATTTGTCTCGCCTATGGCTTCGCCAAGTCCGAGAAGGCTACCGCGGCGCTTTGTGGCTTTTTGGGCTACATGTGCATGAACTCCGTGATGGGCACGTTCCTTACGGCGACTGGCGTTATCGATCCCGCCAATCTTACGACGGGCCAGAGCACGATCCTCGGTATCACCACGCTCGACACGGGCGTTATCGGCGGTCTTCTGGTG
This sequence comes from uncultured Collinsella sp., assembly GCA_902496945.1. Lineage (GTDB taxonomy): Bacteria > Actinomycetota > Coriobacteriia > Coriobacteriales > Coriobacteriaceae > Collinsella. Next base: position 13,586 of record CABVDE010000027.1, on the reverse strand, counting down.
GGTGCAATCGTCGCATGGCTGCATAACCGTTACTACAAGATTGAGCTGCCTGCCGTGTTCTCCATCTTCAACGGCACACGCTTTATCCCGGCGGTAACGCTGCTCTCATGCAGCGTCCTCGCATTGGTCATGTCCTTTGTTTTCCCGTTTATCCAGAACGCTCTCGGTGCGCTGTCCGAGTTCATCAAGACTACGGGTGCCTTTGGTGCATTTGTCTACGGCGCTGGCGAGCGCATGCTCCTGCCTTTTGGTCTGCATCACTTTGTCTATTTACCGTTCTTCTTCACGTCGCTCGGTGGCGTCGAGACCATCGACGGCCAGACCGTTCAGGGCGCTATCAATATCTACAACGCGATCCTGGGCTCTCCTAGCACGCCGTTTAACATCGAGGTCAGCCGTTTTGTCATGAACGGTAAGGTTATCTTCGCCATGTTCGGCCTGCCCGGTGCTGCACTCGCCTTCTACAAGACGGCGCTTCCCAAGAACAAGAAGAAGACCGCAGCGCTCATGATTGCCATCGTGGTGCCTTGCATCCTCTCCGGCATTACCGAGCCGCTCGAGTACTCCTTCCTGTTTATCGCGCCCATCCTCTACGTGTTCCACGCTCTCATGGCTGGTCTTGCCTATGCGCTGACCTATATCCTGCAGTTCAACGTGGCCGGCTCCGCATCCTTTGGCGGCCCGCTCTTGTCGTTGATCTTTAACGGCATTATGGGTGCAGCCAAGGGCTCCAACTGGCAGGTTATCCTGTTCCTCGGCCCCATCTACTTCGTGGTGTACTACTTCGTCTTCAAGTTCATCATTCTTAAGAAGGATCTAAAGACCCCTGGCCGTGAGGAAGAGTCTGGCGATGAGGCCGAAAAGGCTCCCAAGACCGTGATCAGCGACCTCATTCCCGCCATCGTTGAGGCAGTGGGCGGCGACAACAACATTAAGTCTGTCGAGGCCTGCTTCACCCGTCTGCGCATCCAGCTCAATGACTGTGACAAGGTGGTTGATGACGCCGAGTTTACCGAAAAGCTCGAAGCGCGTGGCATCGTGCATGTCAACGGCGGCGTGCAGATTGTCTACGGCAACATGGCATCTAACTACGCAACCCAGATGCGCGAGCTGCTGGGCATGGAATAAACGCCCCAAACACACGATCAAGATTAATACAGGTCGGCGCCCGATTCTTCAATCGGGCGCCGACCTGTGCTGTTTTGGGGCGAATGGGCAAGTACATGATGTGCTCGCTGTTCTCTTTTGGCGCTGCCTATCGTGTGTTCGGATGCCTTGCGACGGCGAGGTGCGTTCTTTTCAGTCCTAGCGTGTTTGCGGCTAGCGCTGCGCCCGAAGTCGATTTGCACAGCTGATATACAGAGCGTTAACCGCGCTTTGTAGGTTCATGCCCTCTACCAGGGCGGTCGAGTACTCGCTGAGTGACTCCGCGCTCACGGGTAGCAAGAGCTCACGCGCCCCGTTGTTATCGAATGCCATGTTGCTCGATATCCAAATAACGCGGCAACCTCGCCGCTTGGCCTCAACGTAAAGATTGAAGATATGGCTCGTCTTCCCCGAGAACGATACAAAGACGGTTAGATCGTCGGGTTGGAGCAAACAGAGCGACGTCTCCTGTCCCTTGACGGAGCCAAATGAGAAGCACAGTCGGTTTACGCGGCTCAGCTTTTCGCAGAGTGAGCGGGCGACGAGATTGGAGAATGAGCTTCCGTATACGTAGACATTTTGCGCATCGAGAAGCCAGTCAACGGCCCGCTCGAGTCGATCCTCAGTGAGCAGGCGTTTTGTTTCAAGCAAAGAGGTCTCTACGATATCGAAATACCAGGGTATATCGATTTGCTTATGAGCCCTTGCCTCGGTTGTCTCACGCTGGAGCCAAGCGTTGAAGTCGTCAACTTGCTCTTTGAACGATCGAAAGCTCGAGCCGTTTACGCGCCTGCAGAAGCGCGAGATGGTCGCGGGCGATGTATTGCATGCGCGGGCAAGTTCTTCTATCGAGAGCTCTGGGATTTCGTCGTGATGGGAAAGGGCGTAGAGTGCGATGTGGGCGTCAAGGCTGCCGCCCTTCTCGACGTCTTCGATACAAGACCTGAGGTTCGAATAGACCTCGTACATCGACATTCAAATCACTCCAAACAATAATGCCCCGGAGCGGATATGCCATCTCCGGAGCATTGTGGTGAAGCTATGGGACGGATTTATTCCATGCCCAAGTATTCTCTCATTTCAACTTTATAGACAGAAGCTTTATTGCCGTAAACGATCTGAACGCCGCCGCCAACGTGCACGATGGCGCTGGCGCCGAGCTCTTTGGTGAAGACGCTATCGTCCTTGACTAGGGCGGTGTCTTTGAGGCTGAGCCTCAGGCGGGTGAAGCAGGCGTTGACACCCGAGATGTTATCGGCGCCGCCCACGGCTTCCACGATCTGCGGGATGAGCTCGCTTACCTGGACAGGTGCTTTGGGGTCGATGGCCGACGTGTCATCCGCTGCCTGCGTGTCATCATCCTCGCGGCCCGGGGTTTTGAGGTCAAATTTCTTGATAAAGGTGCGGAACAGCACGTAATAGATCCCGAAGTAGGCGATGCCGAGCGGAATAAGCCAGAACCAGTTGGAGCCTTTATCGGCGTTCATGATGCCGTTGAAGATCCACGAGAGGAGCGGTCCGCCGAAGGCGGAAGGCCCGGGCACATTGAACTGTACAAGGTAGGTGAGTACATACGCGATGCCGCACAGCAGGGCGTGGACCACATAGAGTACGGGCGCTACAAAGAGGAAGGAGTACTCGAGCGGTTCGGTTATGCCCATGATGGCGGCCGGAATAACGGCGGCGATCATGAGGGAGCCGACCTTCTTTTTATTCTCGGGACGGGCGCAGTGGTAGATGGCGAGCGCCGCCGCAGGCAGGCCGCACATGGCGAACAGCACCTTGCCGTTCATGACGTATTTTGAGATGTCGATGTCGTACATCATGCCGGGCGTGTTGAGCATGGCGTTGTAGATGTTGACAGCACCCTCGACGGTCTGGCCGTCAACTTGGATGCTACCGCCCAGAGAAGTGAAGAAAAACGGCAGGTAGATGAAATGATGCAGGCCGAAGGGCAGAAGCATACGCTCGGAGAAGCCATAGATGAACGCGCCAAACACCCCGGTGGAATCGATGAGCGTCGAGGCGGCCTTTAGGCCGGTTTGCACAAACGGAAACACGAAGGCGAGCGCAACGCCCACCAGGCTCGCGAAAACGACGGTGAGGGCGGGGACGCAGCGTGTGCCGTTGAAGATGCCGAGCACCGGCGGCAGCTGCACCTTATAGAATCGGTTGTGGATCCACGCGACTACCAGGCCGATGATGATGCCGCCGAATACGCCGGTGTCGAGTGTGGTTACGCCCAGGATGGCGTTCTGACCGGTCTGCAGGTTGGCGGGATCGATGATGCCCAGCAGGATAAGCAGCTGACCCATGATCGTGTTCATGGTCATGTAGCCGATGAAGCCCGAGAGTGCGGCGGTCGCCTTCTCGGCCTTGGCGTAACCGTAGGCGATGCAGATCGCAAAGAGAACCGAGATGTTACCATTGATAACGTTGCCGGCTGCTTTGATGAGCGTGCTAAAGATCACCATCGGCTCGGTGCCCAAAAACGGGCAGAGCGAGATGAGGTTAGCATTGGAAAGGGCGGAGCCCAGACCGACCAAAATGCCGGAAACGGGCAGGAGGAGGACCGGCGCCATGAGCACCTTGCCGAGTCTCTGGAACTCGCTGTAGAGCTTGCTTTCTTTCATGATGTTCCTTCGATGCGCGGGGAGTTAGGACAGGGTCGGCCAATAATCGCCGTTCGCTTCGATCAGGTCGTCGAGGATTTGGCGCGCGACGGTAGTCGAAGGGACGGTCTTGTTGATTGCGATGGCTTCGAGCGCCTTCTGGTAGGAATGCTCGTAATATGCGTCGACGGCGAGCTTCTCACTGGCATTCTGCTCTTCGATAAGCCCCTTGTAAAAAGTGGGGATAGCAGGCTGGCTGATGGGTTCGGGGCCCCAAGAGCGCAGGTAGGCAGGAACCTCGACCATGGCGTCGTCGGGCAGATTGGGGATGGCGCCGTTATTTTCGACGATTACGAGATAGCGTTCGCACTTGTTGTAGGCGATAGAGGCGGCTGCGTCGACGATAAAGTCGCCAAAGACCGTGAAGCTCTGTACGGGGCTCTTGTAATTGGCGGGATCTGCCAGGTACTTGTCGTGCTCGGCAAACATCTCCTTCTCGCGTCCGTTGATGACGTTGTCGGCGCGCGTCCAGTTGGGGTCCATGTCATCTGCCATGTCTTTGGAGTACAGGTAGTACTGCAGATAGCTGTTGGGCAGATACTCGGGATAGTCCTTCACAATCTTGACGTATTGACCCCAGGTATGCATCCAGTCCTTGTCCTTGTGATGCTTGTCGCTCACGGCCATGCCGTGCTCGAGAATCATCTGACGGAGCTCCGGCAGACGATCGCGCCCCTGCTTGTCGTAGATTTTGGTAAACCAGCCAAAGTGATTGAGTCCAAAATACATGGGGTCGATATCGCGCCAGCTGGGAAGTCCGAGCATCTTAGAGTACGAGAGCAAGATAGCCGTGGGCATATCGCAGATGTTAAGGATATGGTCGTTGTCAAACTCGCGACGTGTGGCCTCGGCGACAACTGCGGCGGGGTTGGAATAGTTGAGGATCCAGGCGTCTGGACTGTATTTCTTGGCGTAGCGTACGAGGTCGAAGACGCCGGGGATGGACCTGATGCCATAGGAGATCGAACCGCCGGCGCCGCAGGTTTCCTGTCCCACGCAACCATACTTGAGAGGGATGCGCTCGTCCTGTCGACGCATCTGAAGGCCGCCCTGGCGGATTTGTGCGAAGACGAAGTCGACATCGGTGAATGCCTTTTCGGGATCGGTCGTCACGACAACTTCAATGTCAGGAGCTTCCTGCTCGATGAACTGCTTCATGATGTCGTAGACGAGATGCATGCGCTTCTCGTCGATGTCGTACAGGGCGAGTTTGCGCAGCGGCAATTCGTTTTTCTTCTGCAATAGGCTCTGGATGATGCCGGGGGTGTGGGTGCTGCCGGCCCCGGCGATTACAACTGCTTTCTTGTCCATGTGGTAAACCCCTTTCGTGTGGATTGACCATTTCAGACTAAGAAAGCTCTACCTGCGATTCTATCGATTTTCAGATTGCGAAAAACGATAGCGATAATCTTAACAGGATGCGTTTTGCGTGGTTAAATAGCGCCGGGAAAGATGCTGACTTGGGCGGCGGGCGACGTGTTGCATGGCTGCAGGAGCGAACGCCAGGCGGTCAGAAGATGGCGGGCGGCGCTGCGTCTTTTGGTTGCAATTGCGCTACCCGCGTCGGCGCCCCCAGCGGGCCAACTTAATCGTCACCAGCGTGAGCGCCCAGGCCACAAGCGAGAACGCGGCGCCCACTGCGCCCACGTGCGCAATGCCAATGCTGCTTACCACGGCGCCGCCCACTGCGGTGCCAAACGAAATGCCAACGTTAAACGCCATGGGCTCAACCGAACTTGCGAGTACCATCGACTTGGGATGGCGGCTGCGTGCCACATCCATAAAGTGCGTGATGCACGATACCGAGAACAGGTACATGAGCAACGCCAGGCTAAAGACAAAGACCAGCGCGAGCGGCATGGTGCCGCCCACAGCAAACAGCCCGAGTAACGCCGCAGCCTGCAGCACAAACGTCACGAGTAGCGCCTTCATGCCAAAGCGCGCATCGATCCATCCGCCCAGGATGTTCGAGATCAGGCAGAATACGCCGTAGGCCATAAGCGTGGTACTGGCTTCGACCGTGCCCATACCCAGCACCTGCTCAAGATAAGGCGTCACGTAGCCGTAGAACACATAGACCGAGCCCACGCCAAACAAAAAGATGAGCATGCCGGTGATGATGCTCGGTTCGCGTAGCAGACCCGCCTGCTCGCGAAAAGTGGCGGGCTCGTCGGTTTGCCCAGCGCGCGGCATAAACGCCACGAGCGCTCCGCAGATCAGAACAGCAAAGGTCAGCGTGCCGTACATGGCCACGTGCCAATCGAGCGTGTCGGCCACAAACTTGCCGATCGAAGTGACAAAGACCATTGCCACGGAAAACGCTCCATATACCACCGAGATGGCAAGCGAAGTTTGCTGCGGGGACAGAAGCTCGGGGATGTACGTCACACCCACGGCGAGCAGTGCGCCCGAGACGGAGCCCAAGATGATGCGCGAGATAAACAGCACCTGGAAGTTGGGCGCCAACGCCATGACCAGGTTGCCGAGCACAAAGACGATGCTGTAGCACAAGAGCAGCTGGTAGCGGCGAAAACGCCCCGTGCTGAGCGCAAGCACCGGCGTGGCGATGGCGTAGACAAGCGCAAACACGCTGATGAGCTGGCCCGCGGTGGCAAGCGATATGCCGAGCTCCGTCGCCAGGTCGCCCTCGATGCCGATGACCACGAACTCCGAGCAGCCAAGCGAAAAACCTAACAACACGAGCAGCGCCAGGCAGAGCTTGGTGCGCGCGGGGGAGAGCGCGACGGCGGTTAACTTACTTTTAGGCGTGGTTGCGGCGGTCAAGGCTGTCACTCCAATGTCGCATGAATAAGCGGGATTCAATCCCTGCAACTCTAACAGAATGTGACAAAGAGACAGTCCCTTTGTCGCATTGCGCTGCCAGCCAGTCGCCCAAACCGTCACAACATCCGATGAAAATCTCGAAATCGAGGAAAAGCGTCGAATGTTGTGACGGTTTTCCTGTCTGTGCCGGCGAGCTCCAGCGCCGTCTGGGGGTATAAGGCTAGCAAGTGTTTATTTGCGAGGCCTAAGGGGCGCCCCGTATGGATATCGATAACTTTGAATGGTGGTATAGCGAGGGCGAGGTTCCGGACGAGGAGTGGGACGAGCCCGCGCCGCATGACGTGTCGAGCGACGAGGACGAGAGCGGCAACGATGCCGTCGAGACGGACGCCGCTTTCGACTCGGCCGAACCCCTAACCTTTGAACAGGCCTGGGCCCAGGCCGAGGCAGACGAGGCCAAGGCTGACGCTACGGCCACGCTCGGCGAGCCGGCCGACATGTCAATCTCGCCGGCAAAGACCCCGCAGCCGCGCCACACCATCGATCCCGGCAGCACGGCATCCTTCAGTATTCTCGACGTGCCCTCGCAGGGTGCTCAGGCGCCCGCGCCCACACGTCGTCCCAATCTGTCTCGCGAGGAAGATGCAGGACGTCGCTCTCCGCTCGGCCCCATCCTTATCGCCTTCATGGCCGGCGTTATCGCATGCTCGGTAATTGGAAACGTCTGGAGCCATGTTGAACAACAGCGAAAAGACGCCGCCAAGGTCGAGATGTCTATCGAGCAATCGCTCGGCCGCACGCGCTCGGTACATGTGTCGGTCGAGGTCAAGGACGGCGCGACGTGGGACACCGCGCGCGGCGACAGCCAAATGCTCATTCACATCGTGGGGCACACGCTCAAAGGGCAGACGATTGACGAGTATCAATACGTCAATTCCGCTGGTGACGGCATCGAGCTTAAGCCCGGCGACTACGAGCTCACCGTCGATGAACCGCCCGTCGCCACCGACGGTACGCGCTTCCGTGCCTCAAAGCGCATGGTCCCCGCGAGCTTTAACTCGCGGGCGCCCGATACGGTCGACACCACCTCGCAGGGCGGGTTTGACCTTTACGTGGATACCCAGTAGGTGCTCGCCGCCCATTTCCGCTATGGCTACTCAATAATCGCCTGCCGTCCCGCTGCCAAGAGTGGGACAATAGTCCTCGACACTATTGTTTACTTTTGGAGGAAGTAGCATGTCTACCGTCACTACCATCAAGCGCGGCGGCCTCACCGCGGCCATCGATTCCATGGGCGCCCAGCTCACGAGCCTTGCCCTCAACGGCAACGAGTATCTGTGGCAGGGCGACCCCGCCTTTTGGGGCAAGCACGCGCCCATCCTGTTCCCCATTGTGGGTTCGCTGCGCAACAACACGGCAACGTCTGCGGCCGGCACCTGCGAGATGCCGCGCCACGGACTCGCGCGCATCGTCGAGCACAAGCTGGTCGAGGTGTCGGAGGACGGTTCGTCCGTTACCTACGAGATCACCGATACGCCCGAGTCGCTCAAGGCCTTTCCGTTCCACTTTAAGCTCAACATGACCTATGCCCTGATCGGCGACGCCACCCTCACGCAGACCTTTGCCGTCACCAATACCGGCGACGTGGACCTGCCGTTCTCGGTGGGCGGCCACCCCGCATTTAACGTGCCCGCCCCCGGTGCCGAGGACGAGGCGTTCGAGGATTACGAGCTGGCGTTTACCGAGGCTTGGACTAACGAGGCCCCCATCATCACGCCCGATGGCCTTATGACGTTCGAGGGAAGCTACAAGGCTCCCGATAACTCGGACGCGCTGCCCATCACACACCGCAGCTTCGATAACGACGCCATCATGTTCACCGATACCCCGGGCTCCACGCTCACGCTGCGCGGTCGCAAATCGGGCCACGGCGTCAAGATTGACTTTGAGGGCTTTAAGTACATTGGCGTGTGGTCTGCCGCCAACGACGCCCCGTTCGTGGCGCTCGAGCCTTGGACCGGACATACCACCATGGACACCGAGGACGACGTCTTCGAGCACAAGGTCAACACCATCACCCTGGCGCCCGGCGCTACCGATAAACGTAGCTTTAGCGTCACCTTGCTGTAGTGTGATAACTAGCCTCTCTGCCATCCCCGGCAGGGAGGCTTTTTTGATAGGTGGTCATTGATAGTCGTTGGGGACGCTCTTAAACGACTACTGTGCGTCTATTAATTTTTCGCGCTTATGCCGTGCTGCTGGTTGCGGACGTATATCCTGTCTTGTTGTCAGCAAAACGAAATAGGGAAGGCACCAGATGCAACCTCGACAACAGCACGGCACGCGGTCCCAGCCGGTATGCAGCCGTCGCATCTTCTTGGGTAGCGCTCTCGCTGCGAGCGCTACCGTCGTCACCGGCGCGCTCGCCGGCTGCCAGCGCCCCTCCACGCTGGAAGTAGTTCAGCCCACGACGGGCGGCGGTCGCGACGACCTGTCCGATTCCGTGATCGGCAAGGATAAGATCCGCATTGGCATGGAGGCGGCCTACGCCCCGTACAACTGGCAGGTTTCCGAAGCCAGCGAGTACACCATCCCCATCGACAACGTGCAGGGCGCCTATGCCGATGGCTACGATGTGCAGATCGCCAAGATCGTCTGCAAGGCCCTCGGCGGCGAACCCGTTGCCGTCAAGCAGAGCTTCTCGGGCCTCATCGATTCGCTCAACAACGGCCAGATCGACCTCATCATCGCCGGCATGAGTGCCACGCCCGAGCGCGAGGAGTCCGTCGGCTTTTCCGATCCGTACTTCATTGGCTACTTTGGCCTGTTCGTAAAAGAGGGATCGCCCTACCAAAACGCAACCAAGCTCAGCGACTTCAGCGGCGCCACGGTGCTCGGTCAAAAGGACACCATGCTCGACACCGTCATCGACGAGATCCCGGGCGTCGTCCACAAGAACCCGGTCGATTCGGTACCCACGGTGTTTTCAAACCTGTTGCAGGGCACGTGCGATGCCGTGACCTACAACACCGAGAACGAGAAAGGCTATATGGCCCAAAATCCGGGTATCGTGCCGATTCAGTTTGCCGAGGGCGAGGGCTTCAAGCAGGAGGTTGCGGCAAACGTCGGCTGCCGCAAGGGCTCGGACAAACTGCTTAAGCTCATCGATAAGACGCTCAAGGGCGTCAGCCAGGAGGAGCGCGACCAAATGTGGGACGCGTGCCTCGACCGTCAGCCGGCATAGGGAGGCAGCATGAAAACCATCAATCGCCTGGCCTCCTTTATCAAGGCCGACCATCGTTACGTATACCTGGGCACGAGCGTCATCGCGGCGCTCGGCCTGGCGTTTAGCCAGCGCAATCCCACGCCGCTGAGCTTTTTGGCGCCCACCGGCATCTTCCAGGACTGCCTTTGGGCGATTCTTTGGGCTTGGATCGTCGTGTCGGCGGCAGCGCTCGTCACCAAGCTCATGCACTGGAATGACTATCGCGAGAAATCTCCGTTTGCTTCCGAGTACTTCCGCCGCGGCGCGCGCCTGGGCAGCTATGTCGCGGTCGCCATCGCAGCGATCTTCTTTATCGACCGCTGCGTCATGTCGTTTACCGACCTGGTGCAGGTGAGCATTGTCTCGGATTCCAACCCCAGCGACTTTTTGTCGAGCTTGGTCTACATGACCTATAAGAGTGGCGACTTCTTTATCCGCGGTATCGAGATCACTATCGCGCTTGCCACCCTCGGCACGATCATCGCCTTTTTCCTGGCACTGCTCTTTGTGTTCCTGCGCATCCAGACGTTCGATCGCGTGGATAACGACCTGGTGCGCTTCTTTAAGAGCATCGGCCGCGGCTTTGCGACCGTCTACTCCACCATCGTTCGCGGTACGCCCATGATGGTCCAGGGCTTGCTCATCTATTACGCGGGCTTCACCGTTTTGCGCGGCATGGGCTTCGAGACCGCCCAGGCCAACCAAATCTGGAGTACCTTCACCGCCGGCCTCGTCACCATCTCGCTCAATTCCACCGCCTACATGATGGAGGTCCTGCGTGGCGGCATCGAGTCCATCGATCCCGGCCAGGCCGAGGCGGCGCGCTCGCTGGGCCTGTCGCAGTGGCAAGCCATGCGCAAAGTCGTGTTCCCCCAGGGCATTAAAAACGCGATTCCGGCGCTCACCAACGAGCTCATCATCAACATCAAGGATTCGTCGGTGCTCTCGGTTATCGGCGTGTTCGACCTCATGTACGCCACCACCACCGTCGCCGGCGTGTACTATCGCCAGATGGAAGTCTACTGCGTGGCGCTCGTGGTCTACCTGATCCTGACGCTCGTGGCGAGCCGCCTGCTCGAGGCCTTTGGCAAAAAGCTCGGTGCCGAGGCTCCGGCCACGCTGCCCAGCTCCAACTAGGCGCAAGACGAGGAGATTCATCATGGCAGATACCGTTACTACCGGCGCTGCGGCCGCGCAAACCAAAGAGCCGCTCATCCGCGTTGAGGGCCTGCGCAAGAGCTTTGGCTCGCTCGAGGTGCTCAAGGGCATCGACCTGGCCGTTAGCCCCGGCGAGGTCGTCACCATCATCGGCGCCTCGGGCTCGGGCAAGTCGACCTTCCTGCGCTGCCTCAACCTGCTCGAGACCCCGGACGCAGGCCACATCTGGTTCCACGGCCAGGACCTCACGGCCGAGCGCTGCAACATCAACAAGCTGCGCGAGGACATCGGCATGGTGTTCCAGGGCTTTAACCTGTTCAACAACATGGATGTGCTCGACAACTGCACGCTCGCGCCCGTCACGCTCAAAAAGATGAGCAAGGCCGAGGCTGAAAAAATTGCGATGGAGCATCTGACGAGTGTGGGACTCGAAAAATTCGCGCACGCCGCCGTGGGTCGCCTGTCCGGTGGTCAAAAGCAGCGCGTGGCCATCGCTCGTGCTCTATGCATGAACCCGCAGATCATGCTGTTCGACGAGCCGACCTCCGCACTCGACCCCGAGATCGTGGGCGAGGTGCTCGAGGTCATGCGCAAGCTCGCTGCCGACGGCATGACCATGGTCGTCGTCACGCACGAGATGGCCTTTGCCCGCACGGTGTCCGACCGCGTGGTCTTCATGGACAAGGGCGTGGTGCTCGAGGATGCCGCGCCGGCCGAGCTCTTTGGCAACCCCAAACACCAGCGTACCCGCGAGTTCCTCTCGCGTTATCTCGAGGACAAATAACCGACCGCAAACGCGTACGTGGCAGGGCCGCTCCGGTGGGGCGGCCCTCGTCATCACAATCGAAAGGATGTTATGGCCGAGGTTTGGCGCTTCTTTGCGCACGAGGATGATTTTGCCGATATCGACGAGGTCGGCGCGTGCGAGCGCCTGGGCCGCGTGCTGTCGTTTCCGACGATTTCGAGCATGGATGCCCAGGTAGTGGACTGGCAGGCGTTTACCGACCTGCGCGCGTACATGCAGCAGGCGTGGCCGCGCGTGTTCGCGGCGGGCGAGGTCGAGCTCATCGACCATTCGCTTCTCGTGACGCTTGCCGGCTCCGAGCCTGCCCTTAAGCCCGTTATGCTCATGGGTCACATGGACGTGGTCCCCGTGGTGCCGGGTACCGAGGACGACTGGACGCACGATCCATTTAGTGGACACGTGGACGACACCTATATTTGGGGTCGCGGCGCCATCGACATGAAAGACCAGGTCGCGGGCATTCTCGAGGCCGTTGAGTATGCGCTGGCGCACGGTTGGCAACACGAGCGCACGCTGCTGCTGGCCTTTGGTCAGGACGAGGAAACCACGCAGCGCGGTGCAGGTGCCATCGGCCGTGTGCTCGAAGAGCGCGGTGTTGAGCTTGAATACCTGATCGACGAGGGCGACTATCGTATCGTTTCGGCTGCCGAGTATGCCGCGGGCGAGGGCTGGCTCATGCATGCCGACCTGGCCGAGAAGGGCTATGCCGATATCGCGCTCAAGACGAAGAGCGAGGGCGGGCATTCTTCCAACCCCTACGGTGGCACGTCGCTCGAAGTGCTCAGCCGTGCCATCACCGCAATCTGCGATATCGAGTGGCCGGCGCGTGTGACCGATCTGCTTGCCGCGCAGCTCGTCGAGCTGGGGCTTTATACCGCAGACGAGATTGCTACCAGCAAGGATGCCATCGTGCGCGACTGCCTCGCCAGCAAAAAGCTGTACCCGCTTGTGACCACCACCTGCGCGCCCACGCAAATCGAAGGCGGCAGTACCGGTGCCAACGTAATGCCGCAGGATATGTGGGCCAATGTCAACTTCCGCATGCTCGAGGGTACGAGCGTGGCCGATGTCGTGGCCTGCTGCCGCGAGGCCGTTGCCACCGCTGGGCTCGCTGGCCGAGTCGAGGTCGAGCTGGGCCCCGGCAGCTCCGAGCCCTCACCGTCCCCGCGCGTGGGCGGTCCGGGGCTCGAGGCCGTCCGTGCCATCGCCGCCCGCTATTTCCGTAATCCCAAGGGGATGGAGGAAAACAGATCATCTGCGGTGGGTCAAGAGCCGATGAGCATCGTGCCCTCGACCGTGATTGGTGCAACCGATGCCGCCAACTACCAGCGCATTTGCCACGAGTGCATCCGCTTCTCCGCCTTTGTGGTCGACGATGACGAATGCGACCGCGGCGTCCACGGCACCAACGAGCGCATCACCCGTCGCGCCTACCTCCAAGGCATCCGCTTCCTCATCGCCCTGCTCCACACGCTCTAGAATGCGACAAGGGGACTGAGCCGATTTCATCGGTAATGAGACAAAAATTGTTATAGAAAAAGACTAAGATATCTTAAGAGACATATGCTGGGGTTGGTATTCCTTGAACGACTGCGGGCATGTGCCAGACTGCCTCGGCCCCCGGGGAGCGCCCGGGCTGGTCGCCGTGTGACTGGGGAGGAAATTATGCAGGAGCTCAGAGAGACGACGTCTCGACTCGTGAATATTGCTACCGGGGGGTGTTCCTATAGTTTTGTCAACTGGTAAATGCTCTCCG
>CABVDE010000026.1 GCA_902496945.1 uncultured Collinsella sp. | reverse complement strand
GAGCGCGAGCAGGCCGGCGGAGACCAGAAGACTCCTGCGGCTGATGGTGATGTCCTTCATATCATTACCCCCAGTATAAAATTGGCTGGAAACACTGCACTAGAAAAAAGTGCAAGTGCGTCTATAGTAGCGCGGATGTCCATTTTTACAACATCTGGGCGGGTTTTTTAATACAGAGCCGGATGGGCGGCGCTGGAGAGCGATGGGCGGCGGTCGGGTTTATGCGGCAGGTGCGGGGCTGTCTTCTTCATCCAGTGCGGCAAAGAGCTTCTTGCCATCGAGCAGGCGCGTGCTGACGTTTCTCATACGACTGACCTCGACGGTGCGCAGGGTATCGTCGGCGCCTCGGGCGTCGTAGACCGTTCCCAGCAGATACGAGATGCCATCGCGCTGCCTAATGGCAAAGGGTCGGAGCGTCATCCGCACCGCTTCGGTTTCGCCACGAGTCGTGATGCTTGAGATGTCGAAGCTGACGGTCGTTCCGTGGTCGATTGCCTGTTCGATGAGCTCGCAGGTGTCGATGCGCTTGATAGACGTGCGTGTTGCCTTGGTAGCCTTGCCGTCTGAGCTTGGAGCGGGTTCGGGTGTATCGAGGTAGCCGCGAACGTCGGCACTCGCCATGGCAACCAAGTGCTGCGCCATGCTCTTGCGAATAGCGATGGGCGTGGAGCGGTTGCGCATGACCATGCCGTGGAGCCGGATGATCTCTTCATCGGTGAGCGGGCGGGTAAGAAGTTTATAGCCCACGCCGCGCTTGTAGTCGATTTCGTATCCGGCGTGACGAAGCGCGGATATCGAGGTGTAGATGCTGCGCCGCGCCGCCGAGATGGGCATGCGGGTGGGGTCATCGGGATGGGCGAGGCGCTCGATTAACTCATCGGAAAGCAATGCCTTGTCTTCGCCGGTGTTTTCGCTCAAGAGCTGCAGGATGCGCACGGCGCGATAGGCCGCCATCGAGGCGGCACCTCTGGTCGTGGTCTCATAGTTTTCAACAACGGCTTCGGTCATAACGCCCACGTCCTTTCCGTTTTTGAGTGATGGCGGCTCAGAGCCTAGGACGTGGGGCTTGTTCGGAGACGCATAATACCCCGGCCGGTCGATAGCTTCCGGCAAGCGGCGGGTCGAGTTTTCAACAGCCCTGCTCAACCGACCAAAACCTTGCCAAAAGCTTGACGGATGCTGTTGAAAAAGCGCCCCTCGGCTAGGCCGAGGGGCGCTTGGCGATGCGATGAATCGTGCAGTGGGGCGGCGGCGACTAGAACTCGGCGTTGCCCACGGTGCGGGGATGCGGGATGACGTCGCGGATGTTGCCCACACCCGTGAGGTACATCACCAGGCGCTCGAAGCCCAGGCCGTAGCCGGCGTGCTTGCAGGAGCCGTAGCGGCGCAGGTCCAGATAGTACTTGTACTGCTCGGGGGCCATGTCCAGGTCCTTGATGCGAGCCTCGAGCAGGTCCAGGCGCTCCTCGCGCTGGGAGCCGCCGATGATCTCGCCGATGCCCGGCACCAGGCAGTCGGCGGCGGCGACGGTCTTGCCGTCGTCGTTCATGCGCATGTAGAAGGCCTTGATCTCGGCCGGGTAGTCGGTCACGAAGGTCGGGCGCTTGAAGTGCTCCTCGGTCAGGAAGCGCTCGTGCTCGGTCTGCAGGTCGATGCCCCAGCTCACGGGGTAGTCGAACTTGTGGCCAGCGGTGACAGCCTGCTCCAGGATTTCGACGGCCTCGGTGTAGGTGACGCGGGCAAAGTCGGAGTTTGCCACGTGGTTCAGGCGCTCGATCAGGCCCTTGTCCACAAACTTGTTGAGCATGTTGAGCTCGTCGGGGCAGGTGACCATGACGTCCTTAAGGACGTACTTGAGCATGGCCTCGGCGTTATCCATATAGTCGTTGAGGTCGGCGAAGGCCATCTCGGGCTCGATCATCCAAAACTCGGCGGCGTGGCGCGTGGTGTTGGAGTTCTCGGCGCGGAAGGTGGGGCCAAAGGTGTACACGTCGCCAAAGGCCATGGCGAAGTTCTCGGCATTGAGCTGGCCGGACACGGTGAGGCTTGCATGCTTGCCAAAGAAGTCCTGACTCCAGTCGACCTCGCCGGACTCATTGAGGGGCGGATTTTTGGGGTCGAGCGTGGTCACGCGGAACATCTCGCCGGCGCCCTCACAGTCACTCGTGGTGATGATGGGGGTGTTGACGTAGACAAAGCCCTGCTCCTGGAAGAAGCGGTGGATGGCGGCTGCCGCGACAGAGCGGATGCGGAACACGGCGCGGAACAGGTTGGTGCGCGGGCGCAGGTGCTGCTGGGTGCGCAGGAACTCGACGGTTGCGCGCTTCTTCTGCAGCGGGTAATCCGGGGCGCTGACGCCCTCGACCTCGATGGAGGTAGCGGCGAGCTCGAAGGGTTGGGGGGCATCGGGCGTCAGCTTGACGGTGCCGGTGCAGATAAGGGCGGCCGAGACGTTTTGGTGGGCGATCTCGTCGTAGTTGTCCAGCTCCTCGCGGTTCATGACGACCTGCAGGTCGCGGAAGCAACTGCCGTCGTTGAGCGTAACGAAGCCAAAGTTCTTCATGTCGCGGACGGACTTGACCCAGCCGGCAACGGTAACGGTCTGGCCGCCGAGCGACTCGGCATCGGCATAAAGCTGCGCGATTCTGGTGCGGTTCACGTATCCTCCCATGATGGTTGAATGACAGTTATCCATACAGTTCGATATTCTAGCAGCTCGGCTCATTTGGGCTATACAGATAGGGCATTGACGGGACGGTTTTTCAAACGAAATGCGCCCGCGGCCAGATGGTCGTGGGCGCTTGGACGTGTTGCCTTTTGGCTGTGTGGCGCGGGGCGTGGCTACTTGGTCTTGGCTACCAGCAGCGGGTCGCCAAGCTTGACGAGCGGGTTGCCGCCAAGAAGCGTTCCAGACTCGCCGACATGGTCGATGCTCTTAAGACGATCGAGCTCGGAAACGATGACGGTCACGATGTCCTCGTGACCGGCGGCCTTGATAGCGTCGCGGTCGAAGCTGATGAGCGGCTGGCCGGCCTTGACCACATCGCCCATCTCGACAAAACGGGCAAAACCCTTGCCGTTCATTTGTACGGTGCCCAGGCCGACGTGGATGAACACGCGCAGGCCGTCCTCGGTAATCATGCCAATAGAGTGGTTGGTGACGGTGGTGGCGCCGATGCGGCCGTTGGCGGGCGCATAGATGATGTCGGTAATGGGCTCGATGCCATAGCCCTGGCCAAGCATGCCCGAGGCGATGGTCTCGTCGGGAACCTCGTCCAGGTTGACGAGCACGCCGTTGACGGGGGCGTAGATGACACCTTTGCGGGTGGCGAAGCTTGCTGCGGGCGGAACGGACGCCTCGCCCGTCGAGGTGAAGGTGGACTTAAGCGAATCGAGCAGACCCATAGTTGCCTCCAACTTAAATTGGCGCATATCGCGCGTTTGGTTTGCCGGAAAGGTATCGTATGTGTTTCCCGGCTTTGGTCAACGGCTCTATTCTACGCTGCTCAACGATACCTCTGAGCTGGGATTATGTGATATATCAGTTGAAGGGAAACTTATTGCTGGAGTGTTTCTTCGCCACGGGCTCAAGTGGGGTACGCTTAGATGCGAACAATGAGTGCGCAAACTTTGCGCGAAGGGAGCACACATGATTGTCGAGAGCCATGCGTTGTGGGGCGAGGAGCCGACTGAGGAATATCCGGCGACGTTTACCTATTTGGGGGCCGAGCCGCTGCCCGACAAGCCCAATGGCCGCCGTCCGGCAGTGATTATCTGCGGCGGGGGCGCATTTACGCATATCGCCCCGCATGAGCAAGATCCGGTGGCGTTTGCATTCTTGGACCATGGGTACCAGGCCTTTGTGCTCAACTATGTGACGAGCGCCACGGGCGACGTGAGCTTTCCGCACCCGCAGGCGGACCTTGCCAAGATGGTTGCTACGGTTCGCGCGAATGCCGAAGAATGGCATGTCGACCCCAAGCGCGTGGGTGTTGTGGGTTTCTCGGCGGGTGGCATGATCTGCGCCTCGCTGGCGACGCAGTGGAAGACCGGCCCGTTTGCGGGCCTTGCCGGAGCTCGTCCGGACGACATTCGTCCCGATGCTGTGGTGCTGGGCTATCCGCTGCTCGACCTTGCCTATGTGCGCGATATGCAGACGCGCGACCCGCGCATCGACCTGCGCGTGCCCAAGACGGGCGGCAAGACGGGCCGCGATCTGCTCAACGACTACCTGTCGATGGTGACGGGCGGCGAGGCCACCGACGAGCATCTGGCTGACATCTGCCCCACCACGCACATCTCGCGCCAGATGCCCCCGACCTTTGTGTGGGGCGTGTCCGACGACAAGACGGCGCCGATCGCGCAGGTCTATCCGTTTGCGCAGCGCATGGCCGAGGAAGGCGTCGCCTGCGAGATGCACGTCTTTGACCAGGGCGGCCACGGCCTTTCACTCGGCAACGCCAACACCGCGGTCGACAATGAGGACAAGCAGGTGGCGGTCCGCCCCTGGATCCGCCTGGCCTTCCGCTTCCTGGAGCGCCATCTGTAAGAGCTCGGGGCATTTCACAGCCCCCTCATAAGTTGCGGTGAAATAGTTCCTGTCTTTGCTGGTTAAGGCCTCAAACAGGAACTATTCCACCGCAACTTCGTTTTAACGCTCGGTCCGGAACTCTACTGCCTGACCACTCTGAACCTTCCTGACTTGGTGCAAGGGGGACAGGTTAATCTGCACCAACTTGGTTCAAAGTAACCCGTCCCCCTTGCACCAATCTGTTGATTGAACGTCGTTGTATGTTCGCGCTATCATGCATGATTACAATTGGTTAGCCGTGGTAAACGATTTGCCAAGGTAAACTAAAGCACAACGCCCTGTGGGCGCCGGGGGAGGAACACGGACGTGAAGCTCGATACACTCGAGATTGGAAAAGACGCCGTTGTCGCTTCGGTGACATCGGACGACCAGACACTCCGACAACATATTTTGGACATGGGCCTAACGCCGGGTACCGAAGTCACCATGATGAAGTACGCCCCCATGGGCGACCCGCTCGAGATTCGTCTGCGCGGCTACGAGCTGACGCTGCGCAAGGACGACGCCGCCCGCATTGAGCTCGTGGATGTCCACGACACGGATACGGCCCCGCGCACCAACGCGGCGATTGGCACGACGGAGCACCCGGCGCTGGGCGAGGGGATGTATTCGCCCCGCGCTGCTAAGACGGCAGTGCCCGAGGGCGCGCCGCTGCATTTTGCCCTTGCCGGCAACCAAAACTGCGGCAAGACCACGCTCTTCAACCAGCTCACAGGCTCCAACCAGCATGTCGGCAATTTTCCCGGCGTGACGGTCGACCGCAAAGACGGCACCATCCGCAACCACCCCGAGGCGAGCGTCACCGACCTGCCCGGCATCTATTCGCTGTCGCCGTACACGGGCGAAGAGGTTGTGAGTCGCCAATTTATCTTGGACGAGCGCCCCGATGCCATCATCGACATCATCGACGCCACCAACATTGAGCGCAATCTGTACCTGACGCTGCAGCTCATGGAGCTCGACCGCCCGATGGTCATCGCGCTCAACATGATGGACGAGGTGACTGCCAACGGCGGCGCCATCGACGTCAACCTGCTCGAGAGCCTGCTGGGCGTCCCGGTCGTTCCCATTAGCGCTGCCCGCAACGAGGGCATCCACGAGCTGGTGGACCATGCCTTGCATGTGGCACGTTTCCGCGAGCGTCCCGGTCGCTTGGACTTCTGCGCGCCCGATGGCCCGGATGGTGGCGCGCTGCACCGCTGCATCCACGGCATTGCCAACCTTATCGAGGATCATGCCACAACAGCGCACATTCCGGTGCGTTTTGCGGCGACCAAGCTGGTCGAGGGCGACGAGCTGGTAACCGAGGCGCTTCATCTGGACCGTAACGAACTCGATGCCATCGAGCACATCATTACCCAGATGGAGGGCGAGGCCGGCACCGACCGCCTGTCTGCACTGGCCGACATGCGCTTTAGCTTTATCGGCGACGTGTGTGGGCGCTGCGTGGTAAAGCCGCACGAAAGTCGCGAGCACGTGCGCTCGGTCAAGATCGACCGCATCCTGACCGGTCGCTATACGGCTATCCCGGCGTTTTTGGTAATCATGGGCCTCGTCTTTTGGCTGACGTTTGGCGTGATTGGCGCAGCACTGCAGGGTCTCATGGAGGATGGTATCGCCGCCGTCATCGCCTCGGCCGATGCGGGTCTCAAGTCGTTCGGCACCAACGACGTGGTGCGTTCGCTCGCCGTCGACGGTGTGCTCACGGGCGTGGGCAGCGTGCTAACCTTCTTGCCGATCATCGTCGTGCTCTTCTTGTTCCTCTCCATTCTGGAAGACTCCGGCTACATGGCGCGCGTTGCCTTTGTTATGGATAAGGTGCTGCGCCGCTTTGGCCTGTCGGGCCGAAGTTTTGTGCCGATGCTCGTCGGTTTTGGCTGTACTGTGCCGGCCATCATGTCGACCCGCACGCTGCCGTCCGAGCACGACCGCAAGATGACGGTCATGCTCACGCCGTTCATGAGTTGTTCGGCCAAACTGCCGGTTTACGGCTTGCTGTGCGGGGCGTTCTTCCCGCAGGCGACAGTTCCCGCCATGGTTTCGCTTTATCTGATCGGTATCATGGTCGGCTGCATTTCCGCTCTGGTGCTCAACCGCACGGCATTTAAGGGCGACCCGGTGCCGTTTATCATGGAGCTTCCCAACTACCGTCTGCCGAGCGTCAAGACGACGGTGATGCTCGCATGGGACAAGGCCAAGGACTTCATTACCAAGGCCTTCACCATTATCTTTGCGGCTACGGTCGTGATTTGGTTCCTGCAGACGTTCGACATCCGCTTTAACGTGGTCGCCGATCAGTCGCAGAGCCTGCTTGCAGGCTTTGGTAGCATCATCGCGCCGGTGCTGGCGCCGCTCGGCTTTGGCGACTGGCGCGCATCGACGGCACTCGTCACCGGACTTATCGCCAAGGAGAGCGTCATTTCGACGCTCACGGTGCTCTTGAGTGCAACCTCGCCCGCGGCACTGTCGACCATGTTCTCGCCGTTTACCGCCTACGTGTTCCTGGTCTTTACGTTACTGTACCCGCCGTGCGTGGCGGCGATTGGCGCCGTCAAGAGCGAGCTGGGCGGGCGCTACGCCGTGGCGGTGTTTGCATTCCAGGTGGCGGTCGCCTGGATCGTGGCGTTCTTGGTCCACAGTGCTGGTGTCCTGATGGGCTTGTAAACGAACAGCTTGCAAGCAAAACCTTCCTGTGCATAGCGCAGCCACGGGCTATACTCCTCTGTCAAACAGTTCGTTTGGCGGAGGAGTTTTTTGTTATGGCGTTTGACAAGGCGATGTCGCATTTGCAGGCGAAGGGCTATGGCGACCGCGTGATCGTGCCCCAAGAGGAGACGGCGACCGTTGAGGAGGCCGCGGCAGCGCTGGGGACGGCGCCCGCGCAGATTGCGAAGACAATGGCGTTTGATGTCGACGGCGCAGCGGTGCTCGTGCTGTGCGCCGGGGACGCGCGCGTCAACAGCTCCAAGTTCAAGAAGTTCTTCCACGGCAAGCCGCATATGATTCCCGGCGCTGCGGTCGAGGAAGTTGTAGGTCATGCGCCCGGCGGCGTCTGCCCCTTTGGCGTCAACGAGGGCGTGGCGGTTTATCTGGACGAGTCGCTTAAACGCTTCGACACCGTCTATCCCGCCTGCGGTGACGATCATAGCGGCGTGGCGCTCTCAGTGCCCGAGCTCGAGGCGGTGTCTGACGCCCAGGGTTGGGTCGATGTCTGCCGTGGGTGGGAGCCCGAGGAATAGGCCCTAAAATGTCCGCGCGATTTCGGCCCCGCATCTGTAGTAACGGATGCTGGGCCGTTGCTATATAATCGCCACCGCTCAAAATGATTGGAGACGTTATACATGAGTCAGACAAGGCAAGACGGCATCACGCTCAAGCAGTGGCTCCCGCTCATCGGGCTCACCTGCTGCGCGTTCGTGTTCAACACGTCGGAGTTTATGCCCATCGGCCTGCTGACCGACATCGCCGCATCGTTCTCGCTCACCGAGGCTCAGGCAGGCATCATGATCTCGGTCTACGCCTGGGGTGTCATGTTGCTATCGCTGCCGCTTATGGTGTTCGCCTCGCGCTTTGAGTTCAAGCGGATGCTGCTGGGCGTGCTCGCCGTATTCTCGCTTGGCCAGTTCCTGTCCGCCCTGGCGCCGACCTATCCCATCCTGGTCTGTGCGCGCCTGGTGGTTGCCTGCGCACACGCCGTGTTCTGGTCGGTCGCTTCGATTATGGCTTCGCGCCTGGTCGATACGCGCCACGGGGCGCTCGCCATCAGCATGATCGCCACGGGCTCGTCTATCGCGCAGATCTTCGGCCTGCCGCTCGGCCGCGCCATCGGCCTTGCCGTGGGCTGGCGCATGACGTTCGCCGTGGTCGGTGTCTTCTCCGCTGCCGCGGTGGTGTATCAGGCCGCGGTGTTTCCCACCATGCCGGCCGGTGAGCGCTTTACACTCAAGCGGCTGCCCGAACTGCTCAAGAATCCGTTTCTCATCGCGCTCTATGTGGTCACGGTCTTTATGGCGACCGGCTATTACGCGGGCTACAGCTACATCGAGCCCTTCCTGGCTCAGGTCGCCCATGTCGACGCAAGCGCCATCACCATGACGCTGACGGCGTTCGGCTGCTCCGGCCTGGTGGGTAGCTGGCTGTTCGGCCGCCTGTTCGACGGGCACCGCTTCCCGTTCCTTGCGATCACGCTCTCCGGTGTGGCGGCTGCTCTGTTGCTCATGGCTCCCGCGGCTTCGGTGCTTGCCGCGGTCCTCGCCGTCTGTGCTCTGTGGGGCTGCTGCGCCACGGCCTTCAACGTGGCGTTCCAAGCTGAGCTCATCAAGTACACGCCGGCGGACTCGTCGGCCGTTGCCATGTCGATTTTTTCGGGCCTGTTCAACCTCGGCATCGGCACGGGTACCGCGATCGGCGGCGCCGTGGTGTCGGGACCCGGCATCGCCTGGATCGGCTATGCGGGCGGCGCGATTGCCGTCGTGGGCGTCATCCTCGCCATCACGGTGATGTTCCCTGCCATCCGTCGCGCCAAACCCGTCGGCTAACCACATCCCACCTT
This sequence comes from uncultured Collinsella sp., assembly GCA_902496945.1. Classification (GTDB taxonomy): domain Bacteria; phylum Actinomycetota; class Coriobacteriia; order Coriobacteriales; family Coriobacteriaceae; genus Collinsella. Next base: position 17,750 of record CABVDE010000026.1, on the reverse strand, counting down.
TCAGTTGCGGTGAAATAGTTCCTGGATAGCTGCCCAAGCCCGATTGCAGGAACTATTTCACCGCAACTTATTTGGAAGGGGGTAGAAGGATGGCCTTTTTGCCGTGTTCGGCATCGCCGCCGAACCGCCACCAGCATTTTTCGAGTTGCGCGGTTTTCCCACTGATTCCACGCGATTGCCGTCGAAACAATTCGAGCGATTTTGTTTCATTTTGGGTATATTCGCGTCCATTTGCGAACTATCTCCGCAGAATCAAGCATCTCAAAGGAAGTAAATGGTCCCGAGGTGGCATTTTTGGTTAGCGAGAGGGCTCCGGACGACCGCGCAACTCGATTTCTGCTGGTGACCAGGAAACGCAACCGGACCATGCGCAAAATGAGCCCTATCCCAAATTAGCCACCCTGCTGGGCATACAATGGATGTCGTTGTGTTGAGCTTACCGGGAGGTTGCTATGTGGGCATACGAGACGACGTTCTACCAGATCTATCCGCTGGGCTTTTGCGGCGCTCAGCGCGAAAACGCCGCATCCGTTGCCGAGGATGAGCTCGCCCGGGCCGCCGATACCGCTGCCAATCCCGATGCCCCTATCATGAAGATTGCCCAATGGGTCGATTACCTGCAGGAACTTGGCATCGGCGCCGTGCTCATCAACCCGCCGCTCGAGTCCGATGGCCATGGCTACGACACGCGCAGCCTGCGCCACATTGACCGCCGCCTAGGTAGCGATGCCGACTTTGCCGCCGTGTGTGAGACGCTGCACGCCCATGGCATCCGCGTGGTGCTCGATGCCGTTTTCAACCATGTCGGCCGCGGCTTTTGGGCCTTCCGCGACGTGCGGGAGCGCAAGTGGGATTCGCCTTACAAGGACTGGTTTTACATTAGCTTTGACGGCGACTCGTGCTACGGCGACGGCTTTTGGTACGAGGGTTGGGAAGGTCATTTTGAGCTCGTGAAGCTCAACCTGCAAAATCCCGCCGTGGTCGATTACCTGCTTGAGTCCGTGCGCCGTTGGGCCGAGGTCTTTGGCATCGACGGCCTGCGCCTGGACGTCGCCTATATGCTCGACCGCGACTTTATGCGTCGCCTGCACGCCTTTACCCGTGAGCTCAAGCCCGACTTCGTGCTGATCGGCGAGACGCTCCACGGCGACTACAACCAGATCGTCAACGACGAGATGCTCGACTCTTGCACCAACTACGAGTGCTACAAGGGCCTGTACTCCAGTTTTAACTCGGTCAATATGTTCGAGATCGCCCACTCGCTGCATCGCCAGTTTGGCGGCGACCCGTGGTGCATCTACCGCGGCAAGCACCTGCTGTCGTTTGTCGACAACCACGACGTGCCGCGCCTGGCGAGCATCCTCACCGACAAGTTCTGTCTGCGCCCCGCCTACGGCATGCTTTTTGGTATGCCGGGCATTCCGTGCGTCTACTACGGTAGCGAGTGGGGGATTGCCGGCGAAAAGGGCGGCCCCGATGGCGACTGGTCGCTGCGACCTGCGCTCGACGAGCCTGTGCCCAACGAGCTGACGGCGTTCATCACGCAGCTGACTCACCTGCGCTCGGCCGGCGACGCGGCGGCACGCGCCCTCAACTATGGTGCCTATCGCAACGTGGTGATCCAGAACAAGCAGCTGTTGTTCGAGCGCGCCAGCGACGACGCAACGGTGCTCGTGGCGGTGAACGCCGTAAACGAGCCATACACCTTTGGAGCCGGTGAACTCAACGGGTCCTTTGTCGACCTGCTTGCCGACGACGCGCCCACGGTCGAGCTAACAGGAACCCTTGAGCTCGCGCCCTACGAGGTCCGTTATATGCTGAGGGCCTAGCTCGTGGCCGCGCTGGACGAGGGCTACCAACATATTGAGCATGGGTTTGAACCCGTGTTTGACGAGCGCTCGCGCGTTTTGGTGCTGGGGTCGTTTCCCTCGGTGCTTTCGCGCGCCAGCGCCTTCTACTATGGCAACCCGCAAAACCGCTTTTGGCGCGTGATGGCCGCGTGCCTCGGCGCGCCCGTGCCGCCCAACGAGGGCGACCCTTTGGCAAACGGTGAACCCGCGACGCTCGATTCCTCCATTGCCGCCAAGCGGTCCATGCTGCTGAACGGCGGCGTGGCCCTGTGGGATGTGATCGAGAGCTGTGACATTAAAGGCTCGAGCGATGCCAGCATTCGCAACGTTGTGCCGGCACATATCGAACGCATCACCGACGTCGCGCCAATCGAGGTCGTTGTTTGCAACGGCGGCACGGCCGGACGACTCTACAAGCGCTATCTGCAAGAGCGGACGGGGCTGCCCGCCATCGTCCAGCCCTCGACAAGTCCCGCCAATGCGGCGTGGCGTCTGGAGCGACTTGTTGAGCGTTGGGGCGAGGCCGTCGACTGGGGCGCTCTGTAATCTAGATATTTGATTGAGCGCGGCTGCCGAGGTGTTTGATGATGGCATGCCAGATTGGTGCGGGCAGAGCGGGTTTGGCGCGCACCATGACGTCGGCATCGACGCTACCGGCATTGCCGCCGCCGAGCAGCTGCGCATGCTCAATAGAGCAGCCCATGCGAATGGCGCCTACCAGCTTGTCCATGGCTTCGGAAAACGGCCGGCGCAAGAGGCCCATGCGTGGGGAGCGGCGAAGCGCCGCAATACCGTTGCCGCTACAGGCGACAATGCCACCGCACCATGACAACTCATGAAGATCGCACGTCGCTCGCAGGTGCTCGATGAGCCCGCGTGCTCGCTCGAGGCCATCGACGTCACCCCGGACGACGGCATAGACGCGCGTCCCTGCGCTTTCAAAGCGATCGAGTGTCTGTTCAATGGCTGCCATCGTCTTGTCATTGGGCGCATCTTCAACGGCGAGCACGATGCCATCGGCGGCATTGGCGGTGCCATCACCATCTATCCCCAAATCAACCGGGCGGGGGAGCGCGGTGCCGGAAAGTCGGGCGTACGCCGCGATGGCATCCTGCAGGTCCCAAAGCAAAAACTCAAGATCGGCGCTATTGGGAATGCTGATATACGCGATGGTTTGCAGCGTTTTTGGTACATCGCCGCGCGCGGTCGTCTCCATGCCGCCTCCTTTCCGGTTCATTTCCGTTTAGGTTACACCGTCTGGTGGCGCTTCGCCGCGCTATCCTAGTGCAACCCTTACGAAAGGAATGCCATGCGCCTGCCCATGAACACCTCGCTTGCCACGCTCAAGCCCTCCGGTATCCGCCGGATTAACGCGCTCGCCGCGCAGCATCCCGGATGCATCGCGCTTGCGCTTGGCGAGCCCGATTTTCCCACACCCGATGTGATTTGCGCCGAGGTGACTGCCTCGCTCAACCGCGGTGACACACACTATCCGCCCAACAACGGTCGCCCTGCCCTGCGCGAGGCGCTGTCTGCCTATATGGATGACGCGGGCCTTACGTTTTCGCCCGACGAGGTCATCCTGACCGATGGCGCGACCGAGGCCCTGTCGGCAACATTCATGGCCATGCTCAATCCCGACGACGAGGTCATTATCCCCACGCCGGCTTTTGGCCTGTACGAGAGCATCGTCGTTGCCAACCACGCCAAGGCGGTCATTTTGGATACGGAGCCCGCTCAGTTCCAGATCGACGAGGAGGCGCTTCGCGCCTGTGTGTCGCCGGCGACCAAAGCCATCGTCATCTGCTCGCCCAACAACCCTACGGGCTGCATCCTCAACGCAGCATCGCTCGACGCCGTGGCACACGTGGCAGAGCAGGCGGGCATCTACGTGGTCTGCGACGACGTATACAACCGCCTGGTCTACGTGGACGGTTACGAGCGCTTTGCCCAGCGCCACCCGGAGCTGCGTGAGCAGACGGTAGTCATCGAGAGCTTCTCCAAGCCATGGGCCATGACCGGCTGGCGTTTGGGCTGGCTCGCAGCAGCAGCACCCGTCATCGTCGAGATCGCAAAAGCCCACCAATATCTGGTGTCGAGTGCCGTCTCCTTCGAGATGGACGCCGCTGCCCGAGCCCTCACCGTCGACCCCACCCCCATGCTCGAAGTCTATCGAGCCCGCCGCAAACGAGTTCTCGCGGCCCTCAACAATATGGGCTTCGAAGTCGTAGAACCCGCAGGAGCCTTCTACGTCTTCCCCAGCATCAAACAATTCGGCCTGACAAGTGAAGACTTCTGCATCAAAGCCATCAAAGAGGCCAACGTAGCCCTAGTCCCGGGCGACTGCTTCGGCACCGAAGGCCACATCCGCCTAAGCTACTGCGTCTCCGACCAAGATTTGGACGAAGGCCTTCACCGCCTGTCCACCTTCGTTTCAACCCTATAGTCATCAGGGACGCAACACACAGCCTACCGACATAAGGTTTATGAGTGGGGGCGTCAGCCAACGAAAACCCGGGCTGCCCAAAGTGAACGCAGGCACGCGCCGCCGAAGGCCAGGCGCAAGGTTTTCGTAGATTTCGCACGAGCCGAAGAGCACTTAATGTGCTCTTCGTGCGAGCTAGGACTTGACCGAGCGAAAACCTTGCGCCTGGCCTTCGGCGGCGCGTGCCGGATGGTGGAATTGTGTGCAGCCCGGATTTACGTTGACCGACGCCGGGGTCCCCGTCATAATACTTTCGGTTCACGCACGAATCCGCTGCCAGAGACAGCCGGCGCAAACGGGCTTTGCCTGCGAGCTTAATGGGACTTCCCGCCAGCCGAGGTGGTCGAGTAGATATGTCTTCTCGCCCCCGTCGCTCATGCAGCGCGGGGGCTTTCTTTTTGGACATGCCCCCGTCACGTCCTTGTGGCGGACCGTGCCCGGAAAGAATTCGAGGAGGTGTAATTCATGCCCCAGCAGTACAAAATCGACAAGGTTGCAGAGATCGAGTCCCGTATCGCCGAGAACGCCGGTCTGTTCGTTGTCAACTACAACGGTCTGACGGTTAAGCAGGCTCAGGAGCTTCGTCATCAGCTTCGCGAGTGCGGCGCCGAGATGAAGGTTTACAAGAACAACCTGGTCAAGATCGCTCTCAAGAACCAGGAGCAGCCCGAGCTCGACGAGATCCTCGCCGGCCCCGTCGCTTATGTGTTCTACGAGACCGAGCCGGTCGAGGCCGCTAAGGCCCTTAAGGACTTCTCCGCTAAGTCCAAGGGCGTCCTTGAGATCAAGGGCGGTATCTCCGACGGCAAGGCCGTTTCCGCTGATGATGTTAAGGCTATCGCCGAGCTGCCCACCAAGGATCAGCTTCTCGGCCAGATCGCCGGTCTCATCTCCGGTTTCGCTCGCGACATCGCTGTCTGCGTCAACGGCGTTTCCTCTGGTCTCGCTCGTTCGATCCAGCAGGTCTCCGAGCAGAAGGCAGCCTAGTCGCTGTTTTCACCCGCGGCGGCAACGCCGCACCTCTGGCGCATTCGCGCCGTGTTTTAACTGATCTCCGTGCACACGCACGGAAACCGAAAGGACTTAGAAATGGCTAAGCTTACCACCGATGAGATCATCGATGCTCTTAAGGAAATGACCCTTCTCGAGGCTTCCGAGCTCGTCAAGGCTATCGAGGACACCTTCGGCGTTTCCGCCGCTGCTCCTGCTGCCGTTGTCGCCGCTCCTGCTGCTGGCGCTGCTGAGGCCGAGGAGAAGACCGAGTTTGACGTCGTGCTCGAGGGCTTCGGCGACAACAAGATCCAGGTCATCAAGGCCGTCCGTGAGCTCACCAACCTTGGCCTGAAGGAGGCCAAGGAGGTCGTCGAGGGCGCTCCCAAGGCCGTTCTCGAGGGTGCCAAGAAGGAGGACGCCGAGGCTGCCAAGGAGAAGCTCGAGGCTGCTGGCGCTGCTGTCACCCTCAAGTAATCAGGCTTTCTCGCCAGATTTCTTTGCAGACGGGGTTCGCATTGCGAGCCCCGTCTTTTTTGATTTTCGGTCCCTCGGCATCGGTTGCTCAAACTGCCATGTTCTGTAATTTGTGTCGTATCGGGTACCCTGCCGTTGGGCAATAAAATTGCACCATTCGAGCAATAATTTGCGTTGACCTGCTGAAGAATTGCCTCTGCCTTGTAGTGACGTATAGTTCCAGCGTTAAGATGCTTAGGTATCGCAATTTGGTCTGCGGCTGTGTGCCGCACGCATGGGGCGCTTTTGCGCCTGCGAAAGGATCTTTGAATAACATGAAGGCAATCATCCCCGCCGCCGGTCTTGGCACGCGTTTTCTGCCTGGCACCAAGTGTACGCCCAAAGAGATGCTGCCGGTGCTCGACAAGCCCGTCATTCAGTACGTCGTCGAGGAGGCGCTCGAGCCTGAGGAGGTCGACGACGCCATCATCGTTACTTCTCCCGGTAAGCCCGAGCTGCTGAGCTACTTCCAGCCCGATCGCTCGCTCGAGAACCTGCTGCGCGAGCGTGGTAAAAACGCCTACGCCGATGCCGTCGCCCACGCTGGCGGTATGCCGGTCGACTTCCGTTACCAGTACGAGCCCAAGGGTCTCGGCCATGCTATCCGTTCTGCTGCCGACGCCGTGGCAGGGGAGAACTTCCTGGTTCTCCTGGGCGACTACGTTGTGCCCAACCGCGACATCTGTGACAAGATGCTCGCCGTTTCCAAGGAGCACGGTGGCGCTTCGGTTATCGCCGTCGCCGCTTGCTCGCCCGAGGAAGTCAGCCGTTACGGCGTTATCGCTGGTGAGCGCGTCGGTTCGCTTGAGGGCGCCGAGGGCGTTGCCGATGCCGAGCCGGGCGCTGTCTGGCGCATTGGCGGTCTGGTTGAGAAACCCGCTCCCGAGGCGGCTCCCTCCAACCTGTACATTGTCGGTCGTTACCTGCTGAGCCCGCTGGTTATGGACCTGCTTGCCGATCAGCAGGCCGGCAAGGGCGGCGAGATCCAGCTTACCGACGCCATGGCCCGTTCGCTCGACCGCGAGGCTATGTACGCCGTTGTCATCGACCCGCTGTCGGGCTACGACACCGGTACGCCCTCTGGCTGGATGGCTACCAACGCCCTCATGGCCGCAAGCGACCCTCGCTTTGCCGATGCCTTCTGGGACGCCATCGACGAGCGCGGCGGCTTGATGCGCAAATAAGCCTTCGGGCATCGATATTTACGGGTGCAGGCTTCGGTCTACACCCGTCTTTTTATAAGAGCTGCGATCGCTGGCCCTTTGTTCACAGAAAATATATGAACATATGTTCGATACACGTACATCTATCTGCGTGTTTTCTGCCGAAAAACTTTGCTACTCCAAAAGCTCAGTCGCGTCAAGGCTTTTCTTGCCCAACGGTCGGTACCTGATAAACTATTAGGTTGCGATAACTGGCGAAGCTATGCCTCGCCAATCCACCGAGCATTTCCGTGAAGGAGGAAAAACCTGGTGACCAACGCAATCACTGCCACTGAGCGCACGCGTGTCAGCTTCGGGAAAATCCCGGAGGCCATGGAGCTCCCCAACCTTATCTCTGTTCAGAGGGAATCCTTTGAGCGTTTTAAGGACGAGGGCCTTCGTGAGGCGTTCAAGGAATCCAGCCCCATCCAGAGCCAGAACCATGTTCTCGAGGTTACCTTCGGCGAGCATCAGTTCGGCGACCCCGCGCACACCGTCGAGGAGTGCCGCGAGAAGGACATGACCTATCAGGCCCCGCTTCTGACTGACGTTCGTCTCACCAACAAGGAGACCGGCGAGATCAAGGAGCAGCTCGTCTTTATGGGCGACTTCCCCATGATGACCGATCAGGGCACCTTCATCATCAACGGCACCGAGCGTATCGTCGTCTCGCAGCTCGTCCGTTCCCCGGGCGTGTACTACAGCTCCGAGATGGATTCGGGCAAGCAGATCTACAAGGCCCAGATCATCCCGTCTCGCGGTGCCTGGCTTGAGTTCGAGGTCGACAAGCGCGACCAGCTCATGGTCTCCATCGACCGTAAGCGCAAGCAGAGCGCCACGATGTTCCTGCGCGCCCTTGGCATTGCCGTCACCAATGACGACATCATCGAGCTGCTCGGCAACTCCGATGTTATCAAGCGCACCCTGGAGCGCGACACCGCCCTCACCCGCGAGGACGCCCTCATCGAGATCTACCGTCGCCTGCGCCCGGGCGAGCCTCCCACCGTTGACGCTTCCCGCAGCCTGCTCGAGGGCCTGCTCTTCAACCCGCAGCGCTACGATCTGGCCCGCGTCGGTCGTTACAAGGTCAACAAGAAGCTCAACCTCACCACCGAGGAAGAGGTCACGGTGCTCACCGACGAGGATATCGTCGCAACACTGCGCTACCTGCTGTCCCTCGCTGCCGGCGAGCAGGGCTTCAAGGTCGACGACATCGACCACTTTGGTAACCGCCGCATCCGCACTGTCGGCGAGCTCGTCGCCAACCAGTTCCGTATCGGCATGAGCCGTATGGAGCGCGTCGTCCGTGAGCGCATGAGCTCCCAGGACATCGACGAGATCACCCCGCAGTCGCTCATCAACATCCGCCCGATCGTGGCTTCCATCAAGGAGTTCTTCGGTTCCTCGCAGCTCTCGCAGTTCATGGACCAGGCGAACCCCCTGACCGGTCTGACCCACAAGCGCCGTCTGTCCGCACTCGGTCCTGGCGGTCTTGCCGGCCACAAGTCGGGCTCCAGCCGCCGCACCAACGTGCCGACGGCCGTCCGCGACGTTCACAACTCGCACTACAGCCGCATGTGCCCGATCGAGACCCCCGAAGGCCCCAACATCGGCCTGATCGGCTCGCTCGCCCTCTATGCCCGCGTCAACGAGTACGGCTTCATCGAGGCCCCGTTCCGCCGCGTCGAGAACGGCGTTGCCACCGACCAGATCGACTGGATGACCGCTGACGAGGAAGAGAAGCACGTCATCGCGCCGGCTAACACGCCGCTCGATCCCAAGACCAACGAGTTCATCACGACCGATGCCGAGGGCAAGCTTGTCCGTCCGCATACCGTGATCGCCCGTACCCGCGACTTCGACGGCTCCTTCGGCGCTCCTGCCGACGTGCCCGTCGAGGACGTCGACTACATGGACGTCTCGCCGCGTCAGATGCTCTCCGTCGCAGCCACGCTGATCCCGTTCCTCGAGCACGACGACGCCAAGCGTACGCTGATGGGCGCCAACATGCAGCGTCAGGCCGTGCCGCTGGTTCACCCCGCCGCTCCCTATGTCGGCACCGGCATGGAGCGTCGCGCCGCCCTGGACTCCGGCGAGGTCACCCTGGCCAAGAACGCCGGCGAGGTCATCTTTGCCGACGCCGCCAAGATTATCGTCAAGCATGCCGGCGGCATGGACGAGTATCACCTGGCCAAGTACCAGCGCTCCAACCAGTCCACCTGCATCAACCACCGCCCGCTCGTGCGCGTCGGTGACACCGTTGAGCAGGGCGAGCCTCTGGCCGACGGTCCTTCGACCGATCACGGCGAGCTCGCACTGGGCCAGAACCTCACCGTGGCCTACATGCCGTGGGAAGGCTTTAACTACGAGGACGGTATCGTCGTGTCCGAGCGCCTGGTGGCCGAGGACCTGCTGACGACCATCAACATCACCCGTCACGAGATCGACGCCCGCGACACCAAGCTCGGCCCCGAGGAGATCACCCGCGAGATCCCGAACCTCTCCGAGGACATGCTTGCCAACCTCGACGAGGACGGCATCATCCGCATCGGCGCCGAGGTCGGCCCTGGCGACATCCTGGTCGGCAAGGTCACGCCCAAGGGCGAGAGCGCTCTGACCGCCGAGGAGCGCCTGCTGCGCGCCATCTTCGGTGCCAAGGCCCACGACGTCCGCGACACCTCCCTTAAGATGCCTCACGGCGCTTACGGCCGCGTCATCGACGTTGTCCGCTTTAGCCGCGAGAACGGCGACGACCTGGCCCCCGGCGTCAACGAGCAGGTGCGCGTCTACGTCGCCCAGCGTCGTAAGATCCAGCAGGGCGACAAGATCGCCGGCCGCCACGGCAACAAGGGTGTTATCTGTAACGTTCTGCCGGTCGAGGACATGCCCTACATGGCTGACGGTACCCCGATCGACGTTATCCTCAACCCGCTGGGCGTTCCTTCGCGTATGAACGTCGGCCAGCTGCTCGAGTGCCACCTTGGCTGGGCTGCTGCCTGCGGTTGGGATACCGAGCAGGCCGACTCCGACAAGTACGTTCCCGGTCCGTTCTTCACCGCGACGCCCGTCTTCGACGGCGCCAAGGAGGACGAGATCTCCGAGGTCATCCGTCGTGCCAACAAGAACATGCTCAACAAGGCCACCGCTGCCTTTGGCGATCATATGCGTCCCGAGTTTGTCACCCAGCTTGACGAGCGCGGCAAGACCCGTCTGTTCGACGGCCGCACCGGCGAGGAGTTCCGCGAGCCCATTACCGTGGGTACGTCCTACATCCTCAAGCTCGGCCACATGGTCGACGATAAGATCCACGCCCGTTCGACCGGCCCTTACAGCCTGGTTACCCAGCAGCCTCTGGGCGGCAAGGCCCAGTTCGGCGGCCAGCGCTTCGGCGAGATGGAAGTTTGGGCACTGTACGCTTACGGCGCTTCCAACGTCCTGCAGGAGATCCTGACCGTCAAGTCCGACGATACCGTGGGTCGCGTCAAGACCTACGAGTCCATCGTCAAGGGCGAGAACGTCCCGGTTCCGGGTATCCCCGAGTCCTTCAAGGTTCTCGTCAAGGAGATCCGCTCCCTCGCGCTGGACATCGAGCCCATGCACGATGTCGACGAGGACGCCTCCGCCCCTGTGACCGCCGAGGAGACCTCCGCTCTCGACGACCTGGCTGCGCTCGCCGGCGTTGACGCCGACGTCGAGGCCCAGGATGCCGAGACCGCCGAGGCACCCGAGGCTGTCGCCGCCACGACCACTGATAAGGAGTAGTTGACTGTGGCAGATTTCGAAGCTACTGATTTTGACTCGGTAAAGATCTCCCTTGCCTCCGCCGACCAGATCCGTTCCTGGTCGCACGGTGAGGTCAAGAAGCCGGAGACCATCAATTACCGTACCCTCAAGCCCGAGAAGGACGGCCTGTTCTGCGAGAAGATCTTCGGTCCCGCCAAGGACTGGGAGTGCTCCTGCGGCAAGTACAAGGGCATCCGCTTTAAGGGCATCGTCTGCGAGCGCTGCGGCGTCGAGGTCACCTCGGCCAAGGTGCGTCGCGACCGCATGGGCCACATCGAGCTCGCCGCTCCCGTGTCCCACATCTGGTACTTCAAGAGCCCCACGAGCTTCCCGATGAGCCGTATGCTCGACATCAAGTCCAAGGACCTCGAGAAGGTTCTGTACTTTGCCAGCTACATCATCACCGAGGTTGATTACGAGGCTCGCGAGGCCGACGCCGACGACCTGCGTGAGGAGCTCGCCGCCGATCTGGAAGAGATCGATGCCGAGTGCGCCCGTCAGATCGAGTCCCTCAAGGAGCAGGGCGACCCCGAGAACTTTGACGAGTTCTCCGACGAGGAGCCGCTGACCCCCGAGGAGATCGCCTCTGGCATCGTCGACATCGAGGAAGAGTGCAAGGACGAGAAGCAGCTCCGCACGGATGCCTTCAACGCCTTCATGAAGCTCACCGAGCGCGACCTCATCTCCGATGAGCCGCTGTTCCGCGAGATGACCCGCTACTACTCCATGTACTTCAAGGGTGGCATGGGTGCCGAGGCCGTCCGCGACCTGCTCGCTGCCATCGACCTGCCTTCCGAGGCCGAGAAGCTCAAGGCCATCATTGCCGACGAGGACTCCCAGAAGCAGAAGCGCGAGAAGGCCGTCAAGCGCCTCGAGGTCGTTGACGCCTTCCTGAAGGGCGGCAACAGCCCCGCGAACATGATCCTGGACGTCATCCCGGTCATTCCGCCCGATCTGCGCCCGATGGTCCAGCTCGACGGCGGCCGCTTCGCTGCGTCCGACCTCAACGACCTGTACCGTCGCGTGATCAACCGTAACAACCGACTCAAGCGCCTGCTCGACCTGGATGCCCCCGCGATCATCGTGAACAACGAGAAGCGCATGCTCCAGGAGTCCGTGGACGCCCTGTTCGACAACGGCCGTCGTGGTCGCCCGGTCTCCGGCCGTGGCGGTCGCCCGCTCAAGTCGCTCGCCGAGGCCCTCAAGGGCAAGCAGGGTCGTTTCCGTCAGAACCTGCTGGGCAAGCGTGTTGACTACTCCGGCCGTTCGGTAATCGTTACCGACCCCAAGCTGCTGCTGCACCAGTGCGGTCTGCCCAAGACCATGGCGCTGGAGCTCTTCAAGCCCTTCGTCATGAAGCGCCTGGTCGAGCTCGGCAAGGTCGAGAACATCAAGGGCGCCAAGCGCGCTATCGACCGCGGTGCCACCTTTGTGTGGGACATCCTCGAAGAGGTCATCGACGGCCGCGTCGTGCTGCTTAACCGTGCACCGACCCTGCACCGTCTGTCCATCCAGGCCTTTGAGCCGGTGCTGGTCGAGGGCAAGGCTATCCACCTGCACCCGCTGGTCTGCTCGCCCTTCAACGCCGACTTCGACGGCGACCAGATGTCTGTCCACGTGCCGCTGTCCAGCCAGGCTCAGGCCGAGGCTCGCGTGCTCATGCTCTCTGCGAACAACCTGCGCTCGCCGGCATCCGGCAAGCCGGTCAACATCCCCTCGCAGGACATGATCATCGGTGTGTACTACCTGACCCAGGTCCGCGACGGTCTGCCGGGCGAGAACCACGTGTTCTCGAGCTTCGACGACGCGCTGCACGCCTATGACTGCCGCTCCGAGGTCGACATGCAGGCCAAGATTCAGGTCCGCGTGTCCGCCGAGAGCGCCAACGTCATCAACGAGGACGGCACCCGTATCTTCCGCGTCAAGAACGGCAAGAACGAGTTCGTCGACTACGACGTCACCGGCAACAAGACCGCGCGCTTCGAGACCTCCATCGGCCGCATCATCTTCAACCGCCAGTGCCTGCCCGAAGACTATGAGTTCATGAACTACAAGATGGTCAAGGGCGACGTGGCCAAGCTGGTTGCTGACTGCTGCGATCGTTATCCCGAGGCCAAGGTCGGTCCGATCCTCGACGCCATCAAGTACTCCGGCTTCCACTATGCTACCCGTGCCGGCCTCACCATCTCGGTGTGGGACGCTCTCATCCCTGATGAGAAGCAGGAGCTGCTCGATCGCGCCCAGGCCAACGTCGACCAGATCAACGAGTACTTCGAGGAGGGCTTCATCAACGAGACGGAGCGCCACATCGAAGTCGTTAACGAATGGACCGCTTGTACCGACAAGGTTGCAGCGCTCATGCTCGACATGTTCGACGAGGAGAACCCGCTGTACATGATGGCCGACTCCGGCGCCCGTGGTTCTAAGACCCAGCTGCGTCAGCTCGGCGGCATGCGTGGCCTGATGGCAGACATGTCCGGCGAGACGATCGACCTTCCCATTAAGGCGAACTTCCGCGAGGGCCTGCTGCCGCTCGAGTACTTCATTTCGACCTACGGCGCCCGTAAGGGCCTGGTCGATACCGCATCCCACACCTCGGACTCTGGTTACCTGACCCGTCGTTTGGTCGACGTGGCCCAGGACGTCATCGTCCGCGAGGAGGACTGCGGTACGCACGAGGGCGTTACCTACAACCTCATCATCCCCGGCACCACCGACCTCAACACCGATCTTGTCGGCCGTTGCTTCATCCAGGACGTCGTGGCTCCCGATGGCACCGTGCTCTTTGAGCAGGACGGCTACATCGAGAAGGTCGCCGACATCCAGAAGATGGTCGATGCCGGCCTTAAGAAGGTCACCCTTCGCGCGCTGCTCACCTGCCGCTCCAAGTACGGCGTGTGCCAGAAGTGCTACGGCTGGGATCTTTCCACCCGTCGCCCGGTCGCTATCGGTACTGCCGTCGGCATTATTGCCGCCCAGTCCATCGGCGAGCCCGGTACGCAGCTTACGATGCGTACCATTCACTCCGGCGGCGTCGCTGGCGTCGACGATATTACGCAGGGTCTGCCTACGGTCAGCCGTATGTTCGATATCGTCGGCAACGTCAACGAGAAGATCCTGGGTCGCGAGGCCGAGCTGGCTCCGTACTCCGGTCACCTCTCGATTAAGCCCGAGAAGTCCGAGTACGTGCTGACGCTCACCGACTCCGAGGATCACACCCGCGTCCTCGACGAGCGTCGCGTCCCCGCTTCGGTGCGCTTCATGCCCGAGATCGAGGACGGCTGCGAGGTTCGCGCCGGTGACCAGATCACCAAGGGCTTCGTCAACTTCCGCAACCTGCGCAAGCTGACCGACATCGAGTCGACGATGCACACCTTCGTCGAGAGCGTTAAGGACGTCTACACCAGCCAGGGCGTCGACCTGAACGACAAGCACATCGAGGTGCTCGCACGCCAGATGCTGCGTCGCGTTCAGATCACCAACCCCGGCGACTCCAAGTACCTGCTTGGTCAGTACGTCGACCGCTACGAGTTCGCCGACGAGGTCGAGCGCGTTGCCCGTCTGGGCGGTCAGGCTCCCGTGGCCGAGCCCGTCATCCTGGGTACGCTCAAGGTTGCGTCCAACATCGACTCCTGGCTGTCGAGCGCTTCGTTCATCCGTACCGCCGGCGTCCTTACCGAGGCTGCTATCGAGGGCAAGGTCGACCACCTGCTTGACCTTAAGTCCAACGTCATTGTCGGTAAGAAGATCCCGGCTGGTACCGGCCTCAAGCCGTACGCCAACGCCAAGCTGACGTATCGCACGGCCGACGGCTACGTGGGCATCGACGGTCCGGCTTCGCCCAACGCCAAATCGCTGCCCGAGTGGGCTCCGGTGGAGCTCAAGGACCTGGACGAGCAGCTCCCGCAGCAGCTCGACTGGGCCGGCTACGACGAGTTCGGTGGTGCTGACGGTTCGTTCACCCGCAACGGCCACACCATCTCCGCCGAGAAGGCTCGTCTGTACCTGTTCGACGACCTGGGCGTGTCGCAGCGCTGGACCAACAAGTTCAGCGAGGTCGGCATCGAGACGGTCGGCGATCTGGTCGGCAAGTCCGAGGAGGATCTGCTGCGCATCGATGGTATCGGTGCTAAGGCGATCGAGGAGCTCCGTGATGGCCTCGAGGCCAACGACCTGCTCTACATCCTCGAGAACAACGACGACGTTGCCGATGAGGAAGACCTCTCGCAGCTGCTGCAGATGGTCTTTAGCCCCGACGGTCCGGACGACATCCTGCTGGGCACCTCCGCTCCGACGCATCACGCCGACGAGGACGAGGAGCTCCTGGGCGCTCCGATCGACGACAAGAAGGCTCCCGCCAACGGTGCCATCAACGAGGACATGGCTTCCCTCGACGAGCTGCTCAACCAGCTCGTAGACACCGATGACGCCGAAGAGGCCAAGGACAACGACGAGGAGTAACTAGTTCCGCCGTTCTAACGAACGGCGGCGACCTCCGTCGCTGCGCGGCCCCCAGAGCTACAATCTGTCATTCAAAAGGCAGGGCATGACCAAAAGGTCAATGCCCTGCCTTTTTCATGTCACCTTGTACGCTCTGGGGGCCGCTCGCTTACGTATGCTCAGCCTGTTGCGTTTCAAAATGATCCTTTGGGGACGGAGGAAAACGGATCATTTTGAGGCGTGACGTTTCCCCAGATAAAAATGACCAAAATAAACCTGTCCCTTTTTGGCAGGTAACGTTGCCCCGACGAGCACGTCGGATTCCCGGTCCGGGCGGCACAGGGGTTAAGTTTGTCGCGAGTTCCGCACGAGCCGGAGGCCACTTAATGTGGCCTCCGTGCGAGCCAGGACTGTAGAGCAGCAAACTTAGCCCCTGTGCCGCCCGGCCTGGGAATCCACCCCGCGCACAGGAGGGGATTCCTTTATGCCAATAAGGGACAGGTTAATTTTGGTAGGTTTTTACTGCTCGAATTTGAAACATTTCGTCCGGCCAAAGCGTATCTATGGTGAGGGCCTCATCAAGAATCATTAACGTCACCGGGAGGTGATTATGGAAGAACAAGCTTTTAGACAGGCGGTCGAAGAACACCGGGATGTCGTATTTCGGATCGCATTGACGTACCTGCGCGATCGCGCCGATGCCGATGATGTTGCCCAAGATGTCTTTCTCAAGTTGCTCAAAAGCGATATGCATTTTGAGAGCTGGGAACATCTTCGTCGATGGCTTATTCGGGTAACGATCAATGAATGCAAATCGCTCTTTCGGAAGCCATGGAGGCGCGTGGAGGATATTGAGAATCTGGCCGATTCGCTTTCGACGGCGCAGGAGGAGACCAAGGCGGTCCTGTCAGACGTTATGCGACTTCCGGAGCGATTCCGTATCCCCATCGTGCTCTATTACTATCTAGGCTTTTCGACCTCAGAGATTGCCGAGTTATTGCATGTGCCAGCTGCGACCGTTCGAACGCGTTTAGCTCGCGGCCGATCGAAGCTCAAATTTATCCTAGAGGAGGGCGACCGTGAAATCCAACCAAATCAAGCAGGCCTTCGAGTCCGTCCAAGCCGATAGCGATCTTGCCGATCGTGTTATTGATGCTGCGGCAGGCGAGCCTCTTCATCGAAAGGGCCACGCGAAGCCACTGTATGTTGCCGTAATCGGATGTCTTGCCGGAGTGTTGGCGACCGGAGGGGTCGCCTACGCCGTTATCAATTCCAGCTATTTTGCCTCAGCCTGGGGAAACCACGGCAACGGGGGTTCCATTACCTGGATTAACGGCGGCTCATCGGGGACTAAATATACCTACACCAGAGAGTTTGGTGATGGCATTGCGCCTCAAAGCCTGGAGGGTGCGGTACAGGAGGTCGATCTGTCCGTCGAGGGCAACGGCTATACGCTCGATATCCATGAGATGGCTATCGATAAAAACGGCTGCGGTGCTGTGACGTTTACGCTGTCCAATCCAAATGGCGTTAACTACTACAAGCCAGCAGCAGAGATTGGCGAACTTGTTCTTTATGGTGAAAAAGAACAGGGCATCGGCACGCCCGACATGAAGTTCGGCGAGGAATGGGCTGACACACGCTGCACAATTGATAAGGACACATCAAGCGATACTGTCATTAACGGCACGATGTACTTTGCCTCTATGGACCGCGAGCGAGATTTGCAACATGCAGTCACCTGGAATATCCAGTGGACTGAGGGCGAAGGTGAGGATGCGAAACTGTTCGAAGCATCGACGCCCGAGTTTAGCGTCGGAACATACGTCGATACCAAGGAACTTCGCTCCGATGATTCGCCTCTCGAGATCAGTTCGTTTTCCATTCAGACGCATATCGATGATCTGGGCTATGAAGCAGTTGATCATAAACTGACCGTCACCTACAAGGATGGATCGGAGCAGATTATCGAAGATGACGACGCAGGAGTGTTCAACTTATATTTTTCTTGTGCGCGCAATAGCGGAGAGAACATCTGGGTGCCAACGAAGTTGATTGATGTCGACCAAGTGGTTTCAGTAACGCTTGAGGGCACAAGGTGCACCTCAACAGGAAAGACCGAAACGAAAGTACCCTTTACCATCGTCTATTCGTAAGGCCTGGGGCCGCTTCCTATGAGGGGAAGCGGCCTATTTTGCGTTAAATGGGCGGTTATTGTGAGCGATATTCGTCTGAATTTCGGAAGTATGCGGCAAAATCTTGGTGGGCTGACCACACTGCATATGCTCAAGTGCTCTACCTGCGGGTTTGTCATCGCAAAACCCTTGTGTGCTCGGCAAGTTCAAAATTTGCCGCATACTTCCGAAAGCACCGCCGATTTCCATGCGACAGATGAGAGCAGATCACCGCTTGGGGGCGACGTTTCCCCAGGTAATACCAACCAAAAAACCCGTCCCTTTTTGGCAGGTAACGTTGCCCCGACGA
>CABVDE010000025.1 GCA_902496945.1 uncultured Collinsella sp. | reverse complement strand
TAAGCCTCCTCGATCATGTTCTTGGCAATGGAGGCATGGGTCTGCTTGCGATCCCACGGACAGCCGTCGGGCTGACGCAGCCGCCAGATGATCTCGACGAGCTGCTGCATCTCGTCGCGCGCGTCCACCAGCGTCGACGTGTCGCGCGTGATCCCCGCCAGGCTCCCCGCGCCCGTCTCTTTCCACTCTGCCATTACCGCTCCTCCAAAACCACGTGCCTGAACGCCTGTTCAACCGGCAAGCCGCTCTCGTAGATACCGTAGCTGTGCGTGCCGTCCTTGGGGATGGACACGCTGCCCGGGTTGAACAGCCACAGGCCGGGATGCCCTGCGCTTTCCTGGTTCACCTTGATGTGCGTGTGGCCGTACACGAGCGCCGCGCCCTGCGGCAGTGCCGGCACGTTGTCCACGCTGTTGTGCAGACCCGCGCCAAATACGTGCCCGTGTGTGAAGAACAACGTGCGCCCATGGTCGTCCACCAGCATCGAGCTGTCCGCCATGCAGGGCACGTCGAGCACCATCTGGTCGACCTCCGCCTCGCAATTGCCACGCACCGCCGTCAAGCGGCCTGTCGCCGCCAAGTCGTTGAGCAGCGGAATCACGCGCTTGGGGGCGTAGTCGCGCGGCAGGTCGTTGCGCGGACCGTGATAGAGCAGGTCGCCCAGCAGCACGATGCGGTCGGGGTTCTCGCGCTCGATGGCGGCGCAGAGGCGCTCGGTCCAATATGCCGAGCCGTGGATGTCGGAGGCGATGAGGTATTTCATGGGGATCCTTTCGGTGGAGTTAATAGGATTGGTGCGGCGCGTCGTTGGCCTGTGTCACTCAAATCACAGTGCCTCGGCTTGTGCCGCCTGCATCACGCGTTGGAGCGGCACGTTATGCTCGCGGGCAAGACGAGCGCAGTCCTCGTACTCGGGTGCCGCGCGCTCGCTGCCGTCGGGCAGGGTGGCCACCTTTACGGCCACCTCGCCCCAAGGCGTCGCCACCTGCTCAAAGCGGCGCGGCAGGCAGACGCGCTCCATGGCCTGGCGACGAATGCCGTTGGTCGTGGTTTCCAAAAAGATAATCGTCTGCAGACGGTCAATGTCCTCGTGGGTGCAGATTACCTGCAGTTGCCAGCCGGGGCGGCCTTTCTTGCAATAGAGAGGCAGCCAGTGCACCTCGCGCGCACCCGCCTCGCGCAGACGGTCGGCGGCGTAGGCGAGCACCTCGGAAGACGCGTCGTCGATGTCGCACTCCAGCTTGACGATGGTCTCGGGCGCATCGGTCTCGCGGGACAGTGGGGATTTGCTATCGCATGGCATACGGTCCGGTTCCTTTCCGCGCGGGCTCGTTTTGTTCATCCAAACGCTAGCACATCGCGGGCGGCGCAGGGGCGGCGTCATGGGATAGGTGCGACTTTCGTCCGTCGCCGCCCTCACCCCCATCCAAACGTGTACATCAGCCTCCAAACATGTCGTTTTTTGTCGCTTTTGGAGGCTGACGTACATGTTTTGAGAGCGCAAGCGAGGCCGCACCGCGCGCGGCGCAGCCTTTCCACTCGATTTCGGCACCCGGCGCGCACGACACGCCAGAGGTCGCGCCATTACAATGGAGCAGATTCGCCAAATGCAAAGGAGTCACCATGTCCGCATGTCCGCTGGTCGATTGCCATACCCATACCTCGTTTTCGGACGGCCATGCCTCGTTTGAGGACAATGTCCGTGCTGCTGCCGCCGCTGGATGTCAGGTCATGGTCTCGACCGACCACCTCACCTTGCCTGCCAGCCTGGATGCTAACTGCGAGGTACAGGTCGTCGAGGGCGACTTGCCGGTGCATCGCCTGGCCTTTGAGGATGCCCGCAAACTCGCCGCGCAGATCGCGCCGGAGCTCAGCTTTATCTACGGATTTGAATGCGATTGGTACGAAGGTTGCGAGCCTTTGGTTGAGCACTGGTCCGCAGGTGCCACGGTGCGCCTGGGCAGCGTGCACTGGATTGGCGATCCGGGCGATATCATGGCCGGCGCTGCGGGTACGACGGGAACGGAGGACGTCGCTCGTACCGATACACCCGATTCGCGCTGCGGTTGGATCGACGATAGCACCGACCTGCATATTTGGGAAAACTTAGGCGTGCGCGGCGTGTGGGAGCACTATGTCGATGACTGGTGCCATGCTTGCGAAAGCTCACTCAACTTTGACGTGATGGCCCATCCCGACCTGGTCATGCGCTTTTCGAAAGAAGGCTTTGCACCCGACTTTGACCCTGCGCCGTTCTGGAAGCAGATGGCAGAGTGCGCCCACGACACGGGCCGTCGCGTTGAGGTCTCGACTGCCGCACCGCGCAAGGGACTCGACGACTATTACCCCTCGAGGGGGCTGCTGCGCTGCTTCGTCCACGCCGAGGTACCCATCACCTTTGGCTCGGACGCGCACCGCGCCTGTGACATCTGCTGGAATATCCGCGAGGCCCAGGCCCACGCCTACAACTGCGGCTACCGGGCCTTCGACATCCCCCACCCCACCGGCGAATGGGAATCCGCACCCCTCGCCTAGCCATCCCTTCATAAGTTGCGGTGGAATAGTTCCTGTTTTTAGCCCTAGGACCGTCAAACAAGAACTATTCCACCGCAACTTCTATTTGATCCGTTGGGGACGGAGGAAAACGGATCATTTGGTTGGGGTAGCCCCGTCCCAAATTAGCTACCCCTGGGTTTGACTAGTGGCGGCGAGCGTTGAGTTCGCCGGCCAGCTCGTCGAGGGTGATACCGTAGCGCTCGAGCGTCACGAGCAGGTGGTAGACCAGGTCGCCGGCCTCGTAGCGAATGTGATCGTGATCGTCATCCTTGCAGGCCATGATCACCTCGCTCGCCTCCTCGGCAAGCTTCTTGAGCAGCTCGTCCTCGACGTCGGTCAGCAGACGCGCGGTATAGCTCTCCTGCGGCGATGCGTCGCGACGGCCGTGAATCACCTCGGCAAGGCCCGTCAGCGTCTCACCGATATTTCCATCCTGAACATTTGCGGTGCGCACACCCATGGTTCAATCCTTTCTGGTTGGCCGAGCGTCTTATCGAACGCCCGCCCTACGCGAGTTTCTTAAAGAAGCAGGTACGGTTGCCGGTGTGGCAGGCCGGACCCGGCGAGTCGACCTTGACCAGCAGCGTATCGCTGTCGCAGTCTGCCCAGAGCTCCTTGACCTCCTGCATGTTGCCGCTCGTCGCGCCCTTGTTCCAGAACTCCTGGCGGCTTCGACTCCAAAACCAGGTGGTCCCGGTCTTGAGCGTCAGCCCCACCGACTCCTCGTTCATCCAGGCAACCATAAGCACCTCTCCGGTGTCATACTGCTGAACCACACAAGGAATCAACCCCTTGGCGTCATATTTGAGCTCAGCCGCAGTCGTCACTTGCTCCATCTAAAAGTCCAATCTCACAGGGATTCCTTGAGAAGCCATATATTCCTTCACTTGACGGATACTGAAGGTTCCAAAGTGGAAGACGCTTGCCGCCAGTACGGCGTCGGCTTCGCCCTCGATCACACCCTCGGCGAAATGCTCGAGCGTGCCCACGCCGCCGCTCGCGATGACGGGAATCGGCACCGCGCGCGCCACGGCGCGGGTGAGTGCCAGATCAAAACCGGCCTTGGTACCATCGCGATCCATGCTGGTGAGCAAGATCTCGCCGGCACCGCGACGGGCCGCTTCCTCGGCCCACGCCACCGCGTCGATACCCGTGGCGTTACGACCGCCCGCCGTAAAGACCTCCCACTTGTCCGCACCGGATGCGCCGGGCAGGCCCACGCGCTTGGCATCAATCGCCACAACCACGGCCTGGCTGCCAAACGCCGCGGCAGCCTGGCTGATCAGCGATGGATCGCGCACGGCGGCAGAATTAAGCGACACCTTGTCGGCACCGGCGGCAACCATGGTCCGCATACCCGCCAGATCGCGGAAGCCGCCACCCACGGTATAGGGAATGGCCAGCTCCTCGGCAGCATGTGCCGCCATCTCGATGGTCGTCGCGCGGTTGTCGCTCGTCGCGGTGATGTCCAAAAACACGACCTCGTCCGCGCCCTCGCGATCGTAGGCGCGGGCTAGCTCCACCGGATCGCCCGCGTCGCGCAAACTCACAAAGTTGACGCCCTTAACCACGCGGCCGTCCTTGACGTCCAGACAGGGAATCACGCGTTTGGTAAGCATGGGCTACTCCTCCCCTCGGGCGGCGGCCAGCGCCTGGGCCAGCGTAAAGTTACCCTCGTAGAGCGCACGGCCGGTGATGGCGCCCTCGATGGCGTCCTCACCCACCGCGGCAAGCGCACGGATGTCGTCGAGCGTCGAGATACCGCCCGACGCCACGACGGGAAAACCTGCGACTTCGGCAACGTGGCGATACGCCGCCACGTCGATGCCCGTCTGCATGCCGTCGCGCGCGATATCGGTATAGACCAGGTGCTTAAAGCCCAGGTTGGCGAGCTGAGCCACGGCATCGTCGAGCGCCACGCCCGCGCCGTCGCGCCAGCCGTTCACTTTGACCTGGCCGTCGCGCGCGGCAATGTCTGCCACCAGCAGTTCGCCAAAACTGCGAGCCGCCACCTCGGCAAAACCCGGCTCGGTCACGAGCACGGTACCCAGTGCGATACGGCGCGCGCCATAACCGGCAAGCTCATCGATGCGTGCGAGCGAGCGAACGCCGCCGCCCACGTCCACGGACAAGTCATCAACACCGCAGATGGCCTTAATCGCCGCCGAGTTGGCAGCGCACGCGTCCTCGTCCTCGCCAAAGGCCGCGGACAGGTCGACGACGTGCACCCAGCTCGCGCCTTGCTCGGCAAACGAGCGGGCGACGGCGACAGGGTCGTCGGAATATACCTTGCAGCGGCTGCGGTCGCCGCGCTCTAGGCGCACAACCTTGCCGCCGATCAGATCGATTGCAGGAAACAGGATCATCGGCCGGCCTCCTCGACGATGTTCACGAAGTTCTTAAGGATGAGCTGACCCAGCACGGAGGATTTCTCGGGATGGAACTGGCAGCCCCACACGTTGCCATGGCGCACGATGCACGGGAAGCTCCTCGTGTAGTGCGTGCGGGCCAGCACATCGGCGGTATCGGCGTCGCCCGCCACCGCATAGCTGTGGGTGAAGTACATGTTGGCGCCCTCGGCAAAGCCAGCAAGCAGCGGGTCGGCCGCACCGGCGGGCGTCATGTGCACCTGGTCCCAGCCCACGTGCGGGACCTTCAGGCGGCTCGACTCCAGGCGCGTGCACGAGCCGCGCATGATGCCCAGGCCATCGACCCAGGGACCACCGGCCTGCTCGGAAGCGTCTCCATCCGCGGCCTCACCCTCGCTCGCCGGCACGCCCTCGTTACCGCGCTGAAAAAACAGCTGAAGGCCCAGGCAGATACCGAACAGCGGAGTTCCGGCGGCAACGGCGTCGAGCACCGCGTCCGCCTCACCGCTCTGGCGCATAAAGGCGATCGCGTCATAGAACGCGCCCACGCCCGGGATAACCAAGCCGTCGGCGTTGCGGATCTGCTCCGGATCGTCCGACGTGCAGGCGACGGCACCGGCACGCGCAAGCCCGCGCACGACGCTCGACAAGTTGCCCTTGTGGTAGTCGACCACCACGATCTTCGGTTCGCCCACGCGACCCTCCCTTTTCCTCATCCAAAACCTGCCAAAAAGGGACAGGTTTATTTTGGTCGGTTAAACGTTCACCCACCACATGAGACAGCATTTCCGCAGATAAAACCTGCCAAAATAAACCTGTCCCTTTTTAGTAGGTTACAGTGAACCCTTGGTGCTGGGGATGCCTTGCACGCGGGGATCGAGTTCGCAGGCATGGCGCATCGTGCGGCCCACGGCCTTAAAGGCGGCCTCGATAATGTGGTGCGAATTGCCACCCGCCAGCTCGCGCACGTGCAGCGTGAGCTTGGCATCGCGCGCAAAGGCGTAGAAGAACTCGACGGCCAGCTCGGTATCGAAGCTGCCCACGCGCTCAGTCGGCACGGGCAGCTCGCAGTAGGCCTGCCCACGACCCGAGATGTCCACGGCGGCCATCACGAGCGTCTCGTCCATGGCAATCGCCGCGTCGGCAAAGCGTGTGATGCCCGCCTTATCGCCCAGTGCCTGGCAAAACGCGTCGCCCAGCACAATGCCCGTGTCCTCGACGGTGTGATGCGCGTCGACCTCCACGTCGCCCACCGCGTGCACCGTCAGGTCAAACAGACCATGGCGGCCAAAGGCGTTGAGCATATGGTCGAAAAACGGCACGCCGGTCGAGATATCGCACACGCCTGATCCATCTAGGTCGAGCTTGACGACAATGTCGGTCTCGCCTGTCTTACGGGTTACCTCGGCATAACGGTCCATCTACATCTCCTCCTTCACCAGCGCGGCGAACGCGTCCAGCACTTCTTCGTTTTCCTGCGGCGTGCCCACGGTAATACGCAGGCAGTCCGCGAGCCCCGGCGCGTAGCTAAAGTCGCGCACCAATATCGAATAATCGTCGCGCAGGCGCTCACGTACGCGCGTGGCGTGCGGGGTGCGCACGAGCACAAAGTTTGCTGAGCTCGGCCATGCCTCCACGGGCATGCCCTCGGCAGCCATCGCGCGCAGGGCGCACAACTCGCGTTCGCGCTCGGATGCGACTTGCGCCACCACGGGTGCATACGCATCGCGCGCGCGCACGCAGGCAAGCGCCGCGGCTTGGCTCAGCACATTAACCGAGTAAATCTGGCGAATCGCCGCGAACACGTCAATAACCTCGGGCGCCGCAATCACATAGCCAAGGCGCGTGCCGGCGGCGCCAAACGCCTTGGACAGCGTGTGCAGAATCACTAGGTTGAGATGCTCGGCGATAAGCCCTTGCGCCGTGGAGGCCGCGCCAAACGAATCGTCGGCAAATTCAACGTAGGCCTCGTCGACCATTACCATGCCGGGGCACGCATCGCACAGGGCCGCGACAAAGTCGAGCGGCGCCACATCGCCCGTGGGATTGTTGGGCGAGGTCACGATGGCCAAGCTGCACTCCGGCGCCACCGCAAGCACGGCGTCCTGGTCGAGCTCAAAGGTCGAGGGGTCGCGCCACACGTCGCGCACCTCGGTCTGGCAGAGCGACGCAAAGAACGCATACTCGCTAAAGCACGGCGGGCAGTTGAGCAGGGTCCGCCCCGCGCCGCCAAACGCCAGCAGGTAGTTATAGAGCAGCTCGTCGCCGCCGTTTCCCACGCAGATGTTCTCGCGCGTCACGCCATGCCAGGCAGCAAGCTCGTCGCGCAGGTCATTGGACATGGGATCGGGATAGCGGTTGAGCGGCGTGGCAGCCAAGGCCGCATCAACTGCCTCGCGCACGCCAGCCGGCACGGGATAGGTATTCTCGTTGGCCGAAAGGTTGATGCGCGTGGGCGTAAAGTTGGGATCGTAGGGCTCAATACCGGCCAAGTAGGGCTGGACGAGCTCCTTCATGCGAGGCGTCAGCTCGGCCATGTTAGGCCTCCTCGCCGGTCGCGCCAGCCGCAGCCAGGTCCACGCCCTCGGCGACCGTCGCGGTCGTATCGCCCGGCCAGGCGACCTTGGTCAGGTCGGCCGCGGCCAGAGACTCAGCACTCACGGCACCCTCGCCCTGCTCCAGCACGCGGCGGCGCAGGGCGGCCGAAAGAGCATGCGCCCACAGCCCCTCGGCTTCGGCCAGGCGCTGCGTAGCGGGAGCGTCGGAGAGCAGGCCCTCGGGCGTGTAGCAAATGACACTCGAGCGCTTGACGAACTCCTCCACCGAAAGCGGGTTGGAGAACATGGCCGTGCCGCCGGTCGGCAGCGTGTGGTTGGGGCCGGCGACGTAATCGCCGAGCGGCTCGGAGCTCCAAGCGCCCACAAAGATGGCGCCGGCGTTGCGAATGCCGCCGAGCAGGCCCATCGCGTCCTTGCAGTGCAGCTCCAGGTGCTCGGGCGCCACGGTGTTCACGGCCTCAACGGCAGCAGCCATGTCGGCGGCGACCACGATGGTGCCCTCGTTGTCGAGCGAGGCGCGCGTGATCTCGGCACGCGGGGACTGCGCCACCAGAATATCGATACCCGCCTCGACCTCGCGCGCAAACTGCTCGTCGCAGGTCACCAGATAGCAGGCTGCCAGCGGGTCGTGCTCGGCCTGGGCCATCAGGTCGGCCGCGACCACCATGGGCTTGGCCGTGGCGTCGGCCAGCACGCAGACCTCGGAGGGGCCGGCGACCATATCGATACCCACGTCGCCCGAGACAATCTGCTTGGCCGCGGCGACAAAGGCGTTGCCCGGGCCGGTGATCTTGTCGACGCGCGGAATGGTCTCGGTGCCGTAAGCCAGCGCGGCCACGGCCTGGGCGCCGCCCACCATATAGATCTCGTCCACGCCGCCGAGCTTTGCCGCGGCGAGCGTGTAGGGGCTGATCAGACCATCCTTTTGCGGCGGGGTCACCATAACCACGCGCTTGACGCCGGCGACCTTGGCGGGAATGGCATTCATGAGCACGGTGGAGGGATACTGCGCGCGGCCGCCCGGTACGTAGATGCCGGCCGCAGCGAGCGGGGTCACCTTGACGCCGAGCATCGTGCCGTCCGCACGCGTGGTAAACCAGCTCTGCTCGACCTCGCGCTGGTGGAACTCGCGAATCTGACGCGCGGCCTTCTCGAGCGCGGCGACAAAGGCCGGATCGAGACCTTCGAGCGCGGCATCGATCTGCTCTTGCGGCAGACGGAAGCTCTGCAGCTCAACACCGTCAAAACGCTGGCAATAGTCGCGCACCGCGGCATCACCGTTGGCACGCACGTTGGCCACGATATCGCGGGCGGCGTCGACGATGTTTTGCGGCAGCACGCCCTTGCGGTTGAGCTGGTTGGTAACGAGGCGCTCACCGGGAGCAAGCTTGATGGTCTTCATATCGGTATCCCCTATCGGTCGAGGTTGCGTTTGAAAAACGAGAGGCCGGGCGGCGGCGCCAATCGGCCCGCAGCCCGTACGTTGGGGCGCCCGTGCGTGCTCGCGCTATTGTGCCGAGCCCGCAACGGGCTCAAAATGCTTGTCCTTAACGGCCGACGCCAAGCGATCTGCCAGATTGCGTACGCGCGGGTCCAGGCGTGCGGCACCCGGATTGACAAAGAAGCGGGCCGTGCAGTCCATGATGCGGCCGGTGATGACCAAGTCGTTGTCGCGCAGCGTGGCACCCGTGGCGGTAATGTCCACGATGCGATCGGTCATGCCGACGATGGGTCCCAACTCGATATTACCGTGCAGCGAAACGATGTCGGCGTTCACGCCGCGCTCGGCATACCAGGCACTCGCAATGCGCGGGTACTTGGTGGCCACGCGAAGCGACCCGCGACGGGCATAGTTGCGCTCGGCCTGGCCGGCGCGCCATGCGGGCTCCGCCTCAATGAAAGTGCATAGGCCGTAGCCCAGATCGACCAGCTGCAGCAGGTTGAGGTCGGCCTCGATGAGCGAGTCCCAGCCGCAGATGCCGCAGTCGGCGCCGCCGCAGCCCACAAAGGCGGGCGCATCGCTGGGACGCACGATGACAAACTCGATATCGCCAACCGCGCCCTCGCCGGCACGCGTGTCGCGACCGCGCACAATCAGGTGACGACCGGGATCGCGCAACTCGGAGACGTCCAGGCCCGCGGTCTCAAGCACGTCGAGGGTATCGGCCTTGAGCGAACCCTTGGGAACGGCGATACGCAGCGGCCCCTCGGCGCCACGGCCCACGGCGTGATCGCCATCGGAAGCGGCGTCCTCGGCCGAGGTGCGCACGGCCTCCAGACGCTCGAGCGAAAAGGCGAAGCCCGCCGCCGGCACCTCGATACCGTCGCCAAATGCGCCGGTAAAGATGGAATCGTAGCGTCCGCCCGAACCGACCGGATCGGGCAGTCCGCCGGCATAGGCCTTAAAGACCAGGCCCGTGTAGTAATCGAAAGAGTTCATGATAGAGAAGTCGAACGACAGCACCTGGGCCTCCTCGGGGGCCAGGACCTCGACCAGGGCACGCAGCTCGCGCGTCAGCGGCGCGACGATACCGGCGGCCTCCAGCAGCGCGTCCACGCGGTCGAGTACCTCAGCACCGCCGTGCAGACGCGGCAGCTCGCTAATGGCGGCCTTTACGGCATCGGACTCGGTGCTTGCCGCCACGCGGGCATCGAGGCCCACAAAGTCGTTGGCGTGCACGCAGCGCAGGGCCTCGGCTGCCAGCTCGCGATCCTCGCACGCCGCGAGCAGCTCCTTAAACGGACGCACGCTACCTGCGATAATGCGCGTATCGGGCAGTGCCAGCTTGCGCACGGCCTCGGCCACGAGCGAGACAATCTCGACATCGCCCGCGGTATCGCCCGCACCGATAAGCTCAAAGCCCAGCTGTGTAAACTGGCGCGAGCCACCGGCATTGCGCTGGCACTCGCGAACCACCGGCGCCTCGTAGCGAAGGCGCAGGGGCAGGTCGGCTGCGCGCATGCGGGTCGAAACCAGACGCACGATCGGCAGCGTGTTGTCGGGACGGACCACCAGCAGGCGGCCATCATCGTCAAAGAGCTTAAACGGCGTGTCCGCAATGCGGCCGCCCTCCTCGAGTGAGCCCTTGTCCTCGAGCAGCGGTGTCTCGACCGGAAGGTAATGATGCTCCCTGAAGCAGCCCTTCACCGTACATGCGATCTCCTCGCGCGCCTGAGCCTCCTCGGGCAATATGTCCCGGAATCCCCACGGTGTGGCCGTCATCTGGTGAGCCTCCTCATGTTGTACTTCATATAGAACAGAAGACCGGCATAGCTCCGCCGGTCTTCTGGGTACTTTAGCATACTAGAGTGTTTGCGGGGAGAATCGTCCTCCTCGGCTCACACCGTATTCATTTGGAAACATAGGGCAAGCGGTTAGCAGCAGTCTCTTGTCACAACGCAAAAAGGGCGCCCGCGCAATTGCGGACGCCCTTGTGCAGGATCGAGATATCAACCAGCCAAGATATCGGACCCGTGACCAGCTCTTAGTAGTCGAACTGGTGGTAGTAGCGGCGGTACTTGAGGTTGTGCTTGGTGACCAGCTCGTAGTTGCGCGAGAGGCGGTCGGTGGTCAGCACGGACAGGATCCACGGCGACACGATGACGCGGAAGTCGTCGTCCAGGCCCGGGATCGCGTACTCGGCGGTGTCGATGATGACGTAGTCCTCGTCGCCGGTCACGCCGCTGGTGAGGAAGGCGCGGACGCGCTCGTCCAGGGCGCGGCACTCGTCCTCGCCCATGAACAGGAACACCGGGACGCCGGGCTCGAGCAGCTCGAGGGTGCCGTGGAAGAAGTCATGCGAGGTGATGTGGCGGATGCGCTTCCACTGCATCTCCTCGAGCAGGCACATGGAGTACAGGATGGTCTCGCCCCAGAGGGCCCCCGAGCCGATGAACATGGTGTAGTCGGCAAGCGCGTACTTCCTGGCGAGCTCCTCGGCGCGCGGCTCGAAGCGCTTGCGGATGTCGAGCATGTCCTTCCAGACGTCCTTCGTCTGCTCGATGAACAGGTCGAACTTGGGGAAGCAGCCGCGGCGGTTGAGCAGGCGCAGGCCGAAGCAGTCGGCGAGGTAGTAGCCCTTCTCGCAGCCGCCGGCGCCGTGGTCGGAGGCCATCATGACGCAGTTCTCGGCGCCCACGGCCTGCCCGATCTTGCCCTCGGGGTTGGTCATGGCGAAGACGCGCACGCCCATCTCCCTCATCTTGCCGATGGCCTCGAGGACCTCGGGGGTGGTGCCGGACTCGGAGGCGGTCAGCACGACGGACTTGTCGGTCATGCGCTTGTGGCCCATGACGTTCCACTCGGCGGCGTGGATCAGGTAGACCTCGAGGTCGCGGTCGCCGAACTTGTTCATGAGGTACTCGAGCTGCATGAACTCGTCC
This sequence comes from uncultured Collinsella sp., assembly GCA_902496945.1. Lineage (GTDB taxonomy): Bacteria > Actinomycetota > Coriobacteriia > Coriobacteriales > Coriobacteriaceae > Collinsella. The sequence goes on along the minus strand of CABVDE010000025.1, from coordinate 17,314 downwards.
CAGGTGCCGCCGACGCCCATCAGGAAGACGGCGTCGTAGCCCTCCTCGTGCACGCGGTCGGCCAGGGCGGTCATCCTCTTGCCGGCCTCGTAGACGTTCCTGCCGTCCTCGAGGTAGCCCTCCTGGTCGAAGTGCATGATCTCGATCTTCTCGGTCTCCTTCATGTGTGTCCTCCCATCACATGTGCGCAATTCTATATATCGCGCTTCTTGCTGATACCAATTATAGCCATACGATTGCTTGTTATTTAATACCAATCCAAACTCACGGAGATTTGCGGCGAACGGTCGGTTTCCTCGCCCGAGTGGTATTACAACGCCAATAGTTGTCTATTTCGAGCGCTACTGCCAACGGGCTCCCCACAACTCGCCAGCTATAAAAGCGTTGCGCCAGACCCGCCCAAGCGTTTCCAGCGCAACCGCGCAGTTTAGTTATTCGGCTTCCATCTCCGCTGTCACACGGCGATACATCTCGATAACCTGAGTCGTCGCCTTGGACGGATCCTGATAGTAGCGGCCATCACACGTCTCGGCCGAGACATAGCCCGTATAGCCGTGGCGCATGAGTGCCTCGAGGTCGGCACGCATATCACGCTCGCCGTCGCCCCAGGCAAGATGCGTCGTGCCGCCGCCCACATCTACAAAGTGGGTGTGAACGATCTTTTCGCCCAAAACCTCAAAGTAGCCGTCGATCGTGTCGCCGGCAACTTCCATGGCGCCAAAGTCGATACAGGCCTTCAGGTTGGGACGATCGACCGCCTCGAGGATGCGCACGACATCCTGTGCGGTGTTGACCAACACGGACTCCGACGGCTGCAGGGCCTCGAGCGCGACGCGAATACCGCGCGTATCGGCGTAGTCGCACACCGAGCGCAGCATGGCAACGCTGCGGGCCCAGGCGTCCTCAGCCGGCTCGTCCAGATAGGCCCAACCACTCGTCACCAGAATCTGCGGCGCGCCCAACTCAACGGCTACGTCGATCACATTCTTAAAGTACGAGAGGATGCGTTTTTGGCCCGCCTCACCGCGCACCGCGACGTTCCACGGCTTGGGGTTGTTCTGCTCGGGGCACACGCACACGATCTTGATACCGTATTGGGCGGCAAGATCGCGAATCTTATCCACCGAATCGTGCTCATGGCAATCCACATACAGGTGCATCGAGCCGGTCCACAGCTCGATATTGCGATAGCCGGCCTCACCTGCAGCCTTAAAAAACGTCTCGATGCTGTAGTAACGATGGTTGATGTTCATGAGCGAAAGCTCGGGTACGACCATAGCCCTCCCCTTTCGTACGGAGGTTTAAAAAACAGGGGGCCGCCGCAGATGCGACAAGCCCCCAAAGATCGACGCAACCGTTAGACGCGATGGAAGCGCGATTCGAACATATTAGGCAAGCACGCCAAAGTAAGCGCCGATGATGCCCACGACCATGGTGCAGAGGATCAGGACCATCGGGTTGATCTTCTTGGAGAGCAGCCAATAGTAGAGCCAGAAGGCGGCCATGCCGAGCATACCGGGCATGATACCGTCCAGGATGTCCTGGAGAGTCTGGGCGGAGTCGCCCTGACCAATGGCGATGGGCAACGAAGCCCAGAACATGTCCTTGCTCATGGCGCCGACGACCATAACGCCGACAATGCCGACGCAGGCCATGATCTTTTGCATCAGACCGGTCTTCTGAGCCTCGTTGAGGAAGCCAATGCCCAGTTCATAACCCTTGATAGCGCCAAAGATACGAATCAGGAACGCCGGGATGTTGTAGACGAGCAGGAAGGCGATGGGGCCAAAGACGTTGCCGGCCTGGCACAGGCTGATGCCCACGGCAGCGGCGACGACGCGCAGGGTGGACAGGAAGAAGGAGTCACCCAGGCCGGAAAGCGGACCCATGAGGGCGGCCTTGATGTCGTTGACGCTCTCGGGCTCAACCTCGCCACGAGCGACCTTTTCTTCCATGGCCATCGCGATGCCGCCCACGAAGGGAGCGAGCTGCGGGGTGATGTTGAAGAATGCGCTGTGACGGTGCAAGGCCTCGGCGTAATCATCGGGACGGCCGGCATAGATCTTCTTGAGCATGTTGGCGACCATCAGGCAGAAGGCAATGTTCATCTGCTTGTAGTAGGTCCAGGAGAATTCCATGCCCAGGGCGCCGGTGTTCACGGCGCTCTTAATGAGGTCGGAGCGAGTAATCTGGTTCTCGGAATTAGAAGTCATCGTCCTCATCCCCTTCCACAGAAAGCTGGGACTGGGCGCCACCAAGGCCCAGCAGGTCGTACTTGTCGATGCCGATGATGATTGCGATCAGGGCGACGCCGAGGACGGGCACGTTGGCATAGGAGCACAGCAGGAAGCCCAGGAAGTAGAACGGCACGAGCTGCTTGGTAAGCACCAGACGGCCGAGCATGGCGAAGCCCATGGCAGGCAGGATGTTGGCTGCGACGCCAAAGCCATCGAGGACGAACGTCGGGATGAAGTCGAGCAGGCCCTGAACGGCGTCGGCACCCAGATAGAAGGAGACCGAGCACAGGATAAAGGCCAGGACGACAATCACGAGACCGATAATCCAGTGCATAGCGTAGATACCCTTGAGGTTACCCTTGCTGGCAAAGACGTCGGCACGGTCGACCAGAAGGGGCATACCGGCGTTGACGACGTTCTTAATGGCCAGGCACAGAGTGGCGATGGGCATCGCGAGCGCGATAGCGGCCTCGGTGCTCTGACCCAGCTGAATAGCGAAGGCGCAGGCGAGCACACCGCCAATACACTCATCGGGCGGCACGTAAGCGCCGATGGAGATTGAACCCATGAAGAGCAGCTCGAGGCTCGCACCGATGGCGAGGCCGGACTGCAGGTCCCCGAGGACTATGCCGACGAGCGGGCACAGAACGATCGGGCGGAACGCATAGAGCGTACCGAGCTGATAATCGAGCTTACCGAAGGCAGCGATAAGTCCGATGAGGATCGCTTGAACAAGCATTGTTCCTCCCTTTGATCCCTCTTGGATCCGCGCGGCGATTCCCGACTTGTCAGCGCGCCCTTTTCCATGCCGACAATCGCCTAGACAGATCCAGCTTGTACCGGTGTGCTGTTAACACCTAAACCGGTGCAAATGATTTGATACCAATTATATAGTCATGAGAAAACTATTTAATACCAATCGCTCAACGGGCGTGTACTCCCGGTGAACGGTAGATGGGGGTAACGGGTAAAGCGTTTATCCGGTACGCCCACGAATAGGGGCGGCGCCGTGCGCGCCGCCCGTGGTTCTCAATTAGAGGGCGCTTAGGGCATCGACCTTGGGGTCGTCGGCCAGAGCGCGAATCTCGACCTCGACACCGCGGCCGACGAGCTCACGAATGTCCTCTTCCTCGGCAGCAGTCACAAAGATCTGGCGGGAGATCTTACGGGCATCGGGACGCTGCTCATCCTTGGCCTTGGTGTTGCCCAGGTTGATGGAGGTAATCTGCGGGCAGCCTTCGACAAGCTGCTTGGCCTCGGCGATGCTGGCGACGCAGATGATCATCTTGTACTTATCGGTGACACCGGAGTTGATAGCCTCGATGGCGTGCTCCATGTCCTTGATGACGAGCTTGGCGTTGGCCGGCTTTCCCATCTTGAGCGTGGTCTTCCAGACGGGATCGTTGGCAACCTTGTCGCCAACGCAGAAGATGCAGTCGGCGCCCAGGCCCTGGACCCAAGAGACGGCCACCTGGCCATGAAGCAGACGATGGTCGACGCGAACCAATTGAATCATGATTGACCCCCAAAGGTCTCATGCCGGAAACCCGGCCCCATTATTAGCAGGCGGTGACTAGAACTCTTCCTCGTCATCCGCATCGGTCAGCAGGTCGTTGACAAACTTGACGCGCGTGTCGTCAGCCGCGAGGATCTCGCGGATAACCTGGTCGGCGGGAGCCTCCTGGTCCGAGAAGAGCAGCTGGATCAGCAGCGGCAGATTCATGTTGGCAATCAGGTAGGTGTTGGGGCGCGTCTGGACGATCTTGGTGAACTCGTTGTTGACGCTGCCGCCAAACAGGTCGGTACACACGATCACATCGTCGGCGGGATCGATAGTCGCCAGGAGCTTGGCGGCCTCCTCGGCGACGTCGGTGCGGCCGTCGACAAACATCGACAGATCGTGGACGTTATCGCGCGCGCCCGAGAGTAGCTCGGTGCTCTCCTTGATGCCGGTCGCAAAATGCGCGTGGCTGGCAAAGATGTATTGCCTCATTGCGGTTTCCCCCAAATAGAATTAGTAGTCGAACTGGTGGTAGTAGCGGCGGTACTTGAGGTTGTGCTTGGTGACCAGCTCGTAGTTGCGCGAGAGGCGGTCGGTGGTCAGCACGGACAGGATCCACGGCGACACGATGACGCGGAAGTCGTCGTCCAGGCCCGGGATCGCGTACTCGGCGGTGTCGATGATGACGTAGTCCTCGTCGCCGGTCACGCCGCTGGTGAGGAAGGCGCGGACGCGCTCGTCCAGGGCGCGGCACTCGTCCTCGCCCATGAACAGGAACACCGGGACGCCGGGCTCGAGCAGCTCGAGGGTGCCGTGGAAGAAGTCATGCGAGGTGATGTGGCGGATGCGCTTCCACTGCATCTCCTCGAGCAGGCACATGGAGTACAGGATGGTCTCGCCCCAGAGGGCCCCCGAGCCGATGAACATGGTGTAGTCGGCAAGCGCGTACTTCCTGGCGAGCTCCTCGGCGCGCGGCTCGAAGCGCTTGCGGATGTCGAGCATGTCCTTCCAGACGTCCTTCGTCTGCTCGATGAACAGGTCGAACTTGGGGAAGCAGCCGCGGCGGTTGAGCAGGCGCAGGCCGAAGCAGTCGGCGAGGTAGTAGCCCTTCTCGCAGCCGCCGGCGCCGTGGTCGGAGGCCATCATGACGCAGTTCTCGGCGCCCACGGCCTGCCCGATCTTGCCCTCGGGGTTGGTCATGGCGAAGACGCGCACGCCCATCTCCCTCATCTTGCCGATGGCCTCGAGGACCTCGGGGGTGGTGCCGGACTCGGAGGCGGTCAGCACGACGGACTTGTCGGTCATGCGCTTGTGGCCCATGACGTTCCACTCGGCGGCGTGGATCAGGTAGACCTCGAGGTCGCGGTCGCCGAACTTGTTCATGAGGTACTCGAGCTGCATGAACTCGTCCCAGGTGCCGCCGACGCCCATCAGGAAGACGGCGTCGTAGCCCTCCTCGTGCACGCGGTCGGCCAGGGCGGTCATCCTCTTGCCGGCCTCGTAGACGTTCCTGCCGTCCTCGAGGTAGCCCTCCTGGTCGAAGTGCATGATCTCGATCTTCTCGGTCTCCTTCATTCCCGCTCCTTTCACGAGCAGTTCGAATTGTCGCACGGACTGGCCGGGCTTGCCGCCCCGTCGCGCCGCTTAACCTTGTGGACATCTTGGCCCCAAGCTCAACAATTCAAAGGTTCTTAATACCAGTGAACGATTACAGGTTAGCCGTTTTTAATACCGATTTTTTGATTTCGTCCTCCCATCTCGGTAGACGGTCAGTTTTTGCCGCTCATCGGTCATGCGACACATGTCCGTAAAAAAATGAGCACCCCGCCGTGCACGAGGATGCTCTAAACGCTAATAGTTGTAGGTATATCCGCCGGCATCGCCGCGGTTAAAAGACTTGGCATGCTCAATCGGCTGCCCACTCGAGTCATAGGTCAGGCATTCCAGTACGAGCGCCAGATCGCCCGGCTCAAGATTGAGCAAACTCGCATCGCGTGCGCCCAGCGCTTCAATATCGAGTTTCTCAATCGACTTGTCCGGCTTGCGCCCCAACATGTCATAGGTCTCGAACAGGCTGAAGACCGAAATGTCCACGTCTTCGATGCCCGGAAACAGCAGACACGGAATCAGCGTCATCTCGATCGATACGGGCTCACCATCAATGCAGTTGAGACGGCGCACCGAGTAAAGCAGATCGTCCTCGGCGATGTCAAACAGGTCGGCGTAATACGGGCCGGCGTAGCGTTTGGAGCGCGCCAGGATGCGCACCGACGGCGTCGCACCCGACGCCAGAACCGACTGACGGAAGCCGCCCTTGCGTTCGTGCTCGTCAAACCACTTGTGTCCCACAAAGGCGCCCTTGCCCTGTACCCGACGAATCTGGCCACTTTTGACTAGCTCGTCCATGGCGCTTCGGATTGTCAGGCGCGTCGTGCCAAACTCCTCGGCCAGCTCGTTTTCGGACGGAATCATCGAGCCCGTCGGATAGTCGCCGCGCTCAATTCGCTCCGCAATGCAGCGGCGAATTTGCTTGTAAACCGGCAAGTCTTCTACTGCATCAGCCATTCGACACCCACCTTCGTCGCAACGCCGTCCGCCTCGCCGTTATCGGCAAAACGATACTTGGTCGGCAGAATCACGGACTTGCAATACTCGACAAAGCCATCGTTCTCGTCACGCTCGTGCGAAGCTTTGTAAAACACCGGCGTGCCCTCCTGGGTACCCAGCAACTTGGCCTCATCGGCGTTCAGACGGCTGATGGAAATATACTCCTTGCCGTGCGCCACATGGACATTCCCCTCTTTGAGCAAAACGTCGTAGAGGCTTTCCTGCTCAAAATCGTGATCGGGAAGCGAGGGGCACAAAGAAAGGTTGACGTGAGCCGTCTCAATCGACGCCGGGGAACCATTAACCACGCGCACACGTCGAATGCAGAAGAGCGGCGTGCCCAGGTCGATCTGGGCTTTTTGGGCCAAATCGATATCGGCGTACACGATCTTGGACCAAACCAGGCGCGCGGTCGACTTTGAGCCAACCCTCTCCACCGCCTGCGTATAGTTCCATGTTTCCTGAAAGATGTTCAGCGGTTTGGGAGGACACACATAGGTGCCCGAACCGCGGCGGCTTTCCAAAGTTCCGCACGAAATCAGACGCGTGATCGCAGCGCGCAACGCCGTGCGTGACACGCCCAGCTCTTCACAGAGCACACGCTCGGCGGGCAGCCGGTCACCACCCTGCAGGTCATAATGTTTGATATACCAAAGAATGCCCTCAAAGGCGCGATCTTTGGGCGGAATCGCATATGGTTCACTCGACATGGGCAAGGCTCCTCAACCGCTTGATGCTGCGGGCATCATTGCTCCGGACGCCCCATGGCGTCGAAGGCTTCTTTGATCTGCTCCGCAACGTTGCGATACGACCGATATAGGCCGGAGTCTCGCTTGACTTCGCCCGCGGTCACCGGAATCTCAAGCTTCGAAATCTCATCCTCGCCGGTTTGCACGGCAACGATGACACCCATACCAAGGCACATATTACGCTTGGCAGCGTTGTTTTTGGTAGCCTGAGCTGGATTAATCAAAATCTGCTGAGCTAGTTCGCGATTGCTAAGCTCCGGCACATCCTCGGGATTTCCGGTCTCGACAATCTCGCACTGCAGCACGTCCGCATAGTCAAAAATCTTCGGCTCGCCGCCGCGCTGATGCACGGCCCACTTGCGGCGCGTGGCGTCCTGGTAGATAGCCGGCAAAAGTGTAAACCGCGGTGGGTCCAAAATCGTATCCGTGATGGTAAACACATCGGGATCAAAGGCATCCTGCGGGTTTTTCTTCTTGAACAGCCCCATATCAGCCTTCCGTACTAGTATTAAACAACTCAAGTTGAATATAGCACCAATTTCAAGCCATCGCTTTAGCACATCGGTGCGTGGCGTCTATGGCTCGCCCAGCGGGGCAATACGGGCGAGGGCCGGGGCGGTTGGTATAGGTTTTGGAAGTGGGCTTCGCGAACTTCCAAAACCTATGCGTTTCACCATGAGAGAGGGATCGGTCATGAGCTGGAAACCGAGAAAATGCGTTATCGCCTTACTGACTTTGGCGACCCTGACGTGTTTCGCCGCCTTAATCGCCGTCAATATCAAACCGCAACACGATGCTTATTCCTCATCTTTGTCCATTAAAAAGGGCCAAGATTTCAGCCTCGGCCGAAACGTCAATTATTTTGACAAGCTAAAACCTAATGAGGAAAACATCTTGATGTTCTGGGCATCGTGGTGTCAGCACTGCGAATCTCTCATAGAAGATATGCAACAGCTTGATAATTTCGCAGCCTTAAGGAAGAACCTTTTCACTGTTTCCGAGGACAGCACAATTGAAGAAGCCTCGGTCCATGAAGGAGACTCTCCCATATACATAGATTAAGATAAGGCTGTGTATGACCAATATGAACTTGAGCATATTCCGTCCGTATTCATACTGGATGATCAAGGAAACATCATCGGCTTATCCGAAGGAGAGGAAGAACCTCTTGCCTTATTAAAGAAATACGCCGAATACAACGGATAGAAAGCTGAAGGAGGCGACATCGAGTAACTATCAAAGGCCAGATTAAGGAGCCAGCCATGAAGAAATGCCTGCCCTCCATCGTCTCAGCAGCTCTTTGCCCCTCCCTTGTCATGACACCATTTGTGCCCGTTGCGGCAGCCCATGCCGACGAGGGATCTCCCGCCGAGAGCAGCGATATCCACGTCGGAGTCAATTACGACGAAAATTACGATATATCCCTTTTTTGAGCGCGGGCGCTGCGCGGATTCATATTCCAAGGCGTGGTGCGATTCTCACGGATCTGCAAATAACCGCCCCGTCCCTCACAAGGTCAAGCTGAACGCGAAGGAGGAGGCTTGCCTGCGCGATCCCTACCTTGCTGGCACCGCTGAAGTTATCGCCGGTCTCGTGACAACCGGTCCTGGCGGCGGCTTGTTTGCAACCGCAATGACATCGTACCGACTTTTCACTTGCATGTTCTGAAAGGAAGTTGCCATGTTGTCGCAAAATCAATCGAGATACTTGAACACAATCGGCTTTGCCCTGCTTGCATTACTCTTTGCTAGCGACCTTTTGCTGAAAGCGCCCAAGGAACTCGTTTCGCTTGCCATAGCCTGCATTTCCGCCCTTTACTTTACGGCAACCCTATTCGTCGGACTAAAGGAGAGGAAAAAAGGCGCAGTCGTTGCATCTGCCGTAGGCGTGATCATAGCCATTGCCTCATTCTTTGTCTGACACATTGGTGATTTAGGGACGATATCGTAGGAATACGACCGGGGGAGCCGGGACCAGATTGCCCGGGTCGCTCGGTCGGCTGTTTAATAAGCGCTAACGGTTGAGTTGTCGCAGCATAATCGCGGCTGCAAATATGTGACCATATGACTATGCTGACATGTGCGCACAGTCATATGGTCACGGCTGTTGATTGGTGCCTTAGAAAAAATGAAATCGTCCCAACGAACAATCGTCAATCGTCCCAATAAGTCATCGTTATTTGTCCCAATAAGTCATCGTTATTTGTCCCAACGACGCAGATAGACAGTATAATTTCAAGTGGATGATTGGAGGGAAAGGCGATGGATAGGTATATAGGACGGTGCGTCGACTGCTTGGTCGAGCGCGACCTTGGCATTTTCGGTGCCGTGCTCATTCAGGGGCCGAAATGGTGTGGAAAGACAACGACAGCCCAGAGATTTGCCGAGTCATCGTTATCTCTCTCCGACCCATCTGGCGGTTTTGCGGCCCTCCAGCTCGCTCGTCTCGATCCGGCCCAGGCAATTGTCGGACCGACCCCGAGGCTTGTCGACGAATGGCAGGAGGAACCGAAGCTATGGGATGCCGTGCGATTCGAATGCGATGCCAGGGGAGGGGAACCAGGACAGTTCATTCTCACCGGATCTGCGACGCCGCGAGCCGAGAACCAGCCGATGCACAGCGGTGTGGGTCGAATCGCCCGTTTGCGGATGGATACCATGACGCTTTTCGAGCTCGGTATTTCGTCGGGAGCGGTCTCGCTTGGTGCGCTGCTCGATGGCGATTCCGTTGCGGCGTCACTCGGATCCATCGCCGGTATCGCCGGTATCGCGGATTTGCTCTGCCGCGGCGGTTGGCCCCAAGCGGTCGGTAAGACAACTGCCGACGCAATGCGGATAGCCGCCGCCTATATTGACGGTGTTTGCGAGTCTGACGTTTCGAGGGCGGATGGAGTGAAACGCGACCCGGTTAAGGTAAGGGCCTTGCTCTCGTCGCTTGCACGCAATGAATCGACTCTTGCCGGCATGAGGTCCATCGAAAGGGATTTGGGCGTTGACGTCTCAAAGAATACGATTACCGGCTACATGGACGCGCTGCGCCGTATCAATATCGTCGACGATGTCCCCGCGTGGCATCCGGCTCTCAGGTCGCCGGTGAAGTTGCGGCAGGGCGCGAAGCGGCACCTTGCGGACTCATCGCTCGCCGTCGCCCTCATCGGTGCGGACCCGGAGTCGTTGTCATCCGATCCGAAGACCCTTGGCTTGCTCTTCGAATCCCTTGTGCTGCACGATCTCAAGGTTTACGCGGCGGCCAGCGATGCGACCGTATCTCACTACCACGACGCTGACGACCTAGAGGTCGACGCGATTGTCCATCGTCGTGACGGCTCGTGGGTTGCCGTTGAGGTTAAGCTCGGGAGCCCCCAAGTCCCAGAGGCAGTGGAAAATCTGCTTCGACTTGAGCGAAAGCTGGTCGATCGCGGGGAGAGGCCGCCTGCGGCGAAACTCATCGTCATCGGGTTTGGTATGCCGGCTCACGTAACTAGCGAAGGCATCGTTGTCGCTCCGGTCGATACGCTCGGAATCTAAATTATTGTTATTTGCATTTCCAGAAATCCTCTATCTAGACGCCTCCTAGAGGATTTCTGGAAACAACCGGTATTTTGATCTGGGCTACGAAAGGTTACGGGTCCAGATTCCGTGCTGCGTGGAGCCGGTGATCTTGTATCCGTGGCGGTCGATTCACGCCGCAAGCCTGTCCCAGTCGATGCGTTTCCAGTTGCCGCACGGCGCGTGGTTCACGATGAGCCCGCCGGCGACCATGAGCGCGTGGTTGCGTGCCTTGCGCGCCTCGCGCGCGAGCGCCCTCTTCTTGTCCGAAATCTGGACCTCGGCCTGCTTCTTCTTGCATTGAAGCCTGAACCAGGTTCAGTTGGCATGGTTAAAAACGAGGGGCGACGCTTTTGCGTCACCCCTCGTCCCGGCCGGGTTGCTTTAGTTGTACACACGGTAGTTACACTTGAACTGGGTTATGTGTCCATAGCTGGAGCGGTACCAACCCGATGTATAGCTGATTACTTCTGGGCCTAGATATTCGTATCTCTTGTTGTAGCGAAGCTGACGGTAGGTCGTGTCGTACTCTGCTACGTAAAACGTGTCTCCAGAGAAGGCTTTGTACCGGTCCTTAACCGTCGAAGCCATGTACGCGGGTTCGACATCGCCTTTCTCCCCGTTGAGCGCATAGACGGGTGCCGCGATTCCGCATAAAGCCGTTGCCACGAGGATGGCGTAGACAGCCATGCGCGACGCATTGGTCTTCAGCTGTTCAAATAGTTTCATGTCATTCACCTCCCTCGTATGTATCGAGGTATTCCTGCTTGAGCGTCTGCGAGGACGACTTGATCTTTTCCACGAGCGTGCCGGCTTCGATGAAGTAGAACGAGTTGGTAAGGTCTGCCAGGTCGTCGAGCAGGTGGCTTGAGATGAGCACGCTGCGTCCCCGCGCCACTTCGCTGCGCATCGCGTCGCAGGAGGTTTTCCGTTTTCCCGGATCGAGGCCGTTCAGCGGTTCATCGAGGATGAGGTACGGGCAATCGGTCGCTATCGCCATGGCAAGCTTTACCTGCTGCTTCATTCCTGTCGAGAGTTTACGGGTCGGCTTGTCGAGATATGGGGAGATTCCGAGGGAGTCGCAGAGCGAGTCGATGTCGGCGGCCGATTTCCACGCCTCCCTAACGAAAGAGAGGTGCTCGATGGCCGATAGCGTGGGATAGAGATCCGCGCTGCCCGAAGAGCTCAGGTAGACGAGTTCTGCGAATTCGGCTGATCGGCGTTGGCAGATTCCGTCTGCCGCCAGGCTTCCCGAGCGGATGCGGGTGGGAAATTGGCCCGACAGCGCTTCAAGAAGGGTGGTTTTCCCCGAGCCGTTGGGAGCGACGAGCCCCGCCGCCGTTCCCGGGCCCAAGGAAAGCGATCCGATCGAAAGTATCGTCGTGCTTCCGTATCCCACGCTCGCGTCCAGAAGCTCGAGCCCATGGTGCTTTTTCGCGGGTCCAGGCTGTTTGGGGGAACGTGTCGCAACGGCGCCGACCGCGAAAAGGACCGCGACGTATGCCAGGGCCACGGCAAGCATCGATGCGCCGCTTGAACCGGAGCCAATGAATTCCGTCGGGAAGCATCCCACGTAACCCGTTGCCTCGATAGGCGAGAATACGGCCAGTGGCAGGAGCCCGAGCGCGGCGTTATGCTCCAGTGTCGAATCGGACAGTAACGGGAATGCCGGGGCCGCGACAAGCAGCGCGGAGGCAAGGGGGCCCGCGAGGACGCGCCTCGTTGCGGTCGATAGGACGGCGGAGCAAACGGATATCAAGGTTCCGCCCGCGAGCAGCGCGAGAAGTATGGTCGTGAAGACGTCTCCCGCGGTCGTGGTAGTGAGCGCGCCGTCATGGAAGAAGGCGATCGGGTACCCGATCTGCCCGAAGCCGTTTAGGGCCAAGGCGTAAATGCCCCCGGGTGCGAGGCCGGCGAGGAGCATCGCGGTCCCCGCGACGATTATCGAAAACACGATCTGGATAAGGCGCCGGAATTTGGGCACGGGCGCCTTTGCCGCCAGGGTCCCGGGCCTTGTGGCGCCGAGCACGAGTATCGACGAGAGAAGGAAGGGGATGAAGGGAAGGAAGGACGGCGCCGTGGCAATGGCGTAAGGCAGGAAGGAAAGGAATGGCAGGTCGTTTGCGGAGGCCGGGATATCCGTGATGCCGGAGCTGCTCAGGGCACGGCAATATGCGAGCGCTGCGTCATTGGTCTCTCGGTCTCCCACGATGGACCCGGATTGGAAGCCTTCGCCCATGAGCGCGTAGTAGCTCTCGGCAGAGTCGAGAAAGGCGGCGTCGGTTTGAGCGGCGAGGGCGGCGTTCGCGTATCTTGCAAGCTCAGCGTCATCTTGCTGCTCTGGCGATAGGTCTGTGCCGCTGGCCTGGGGCGCGCGCGTATTGAATGCGTCGACAAAGCCCTGCATGCCCTGCTTCATAAAGAAGGGGCCGTAGATGGGTGAATTGAACGCAATGGGGACGGAAAAGGCTGCAGCGAGAACGAGCGTGGAAATCCATACGGCCTTGTCTCTTAGGATTAGTTTGAGAAGAAGTCGACAGTACATTCAGAAGCACCTACGTTCCTCAAAGAATCGTTAGATTAAAAGTAACAGATTGAATGAAGATGCGCGCGGCGGGGGCGAGGCGAATGGCTGAGCGGTATCGATACGCGGGTTCAACGGTATTATATTGACCACATAGATTATCAAAACCGTCGTAAAACCCCTGGTTTCAACTACGGGGAGTGTCAACGGTATTCACTTTTTCAGCAATGCCGTATTTACGTAATGTCGTTATTGCATAGTTCTGTTATTTCGTTTTGCCGTGTGCCGGGTTTTAGGGCAGAGCCCTAAATCGTACGCCGCCGGGCAAAACGCAGTTTTGTACGGCGGCGTACGACTCTTGCGGACAGATTTCAGGACCGAATAGTCCGATGTTCAATAGTTCTGTTGTTACGTGGTTACATAGTGCGGCTATTCCGCTTTGTCGTTATTGCGTTATGTCGCATTGTCGATATTACGTAGTTCGGTTTTTCACTTTTTACGCCGTTCACTTATTCATTTGTTACATAGTGCCGCTATTCCGTGGCGCCACTTTTATGCCCACCGCGTGCGTATTCGACGGTGTGGGCGGCGTCTCCGAACACCTCGACTGCTGCCGCCACGAATTGCGGTGTGGTGCGCCTCGGGATATAGAAAGTTTTGTTGCCGAACACGATTGCGATCCAGGCGTTACGGTAGATGAATTGATATGCCGCCTCTCTTGAGCGCTTACCGCAGTATTCCTCTGCAATCTCGTCGATCTGCCAGAGATGGCCGAAGCCGACGATATATTCGGCGATGTACGCGCTCGTCTTGATTCGCACGCGCCGCGGGCGGCGGTATGGAGCATAGCTGCTTTTCCCGGGGTCCGCTTTAACGGGCACGGAATAGACCTCGGCTCGAGCCTCTTCAGCGACCACGCGCCGTGCATCATCGAGGCTATAACGCTTGCACAGGCGCTCGCCGTCGTCGGTCGAGCACTTCACGGTGATTGACTTGATATGCGGCGCCAGATACTTGTACACCCATGCTCGCGACGCGCCGAACTCCCACCGCAGATCTTCAATACTCAAGAACTCATCCATCTTCTGACCTCGATTTTCTGCCGATAAACGAGAAATCCCGCAAGAGACGCATACTTGTACCCCCATCGTAAATGTGTGTACAAATCTGCCGCCGATCCGGGCGGTTCGGCGCTTGCCAGGGCTCCGCCCTCGGACCGGGAGAAGGGCACTCGCACGCCTTGTTATTACGATAACGGACGCAGCGGCAAACCCTGAATCGCGCCCCTGAGACGGTGCAAAATGGCCTTGTGAGGACATTTTGCACGCCAGCTTCGTTCAACGTCAGACATTCAAGATGTCAGACATCGAACCTGCGTCAAAGACGCAGATGGGGCTACTAGTTGCCTACAATCGCTCGCGAAGCTCGCCTGTTCGTGCGTGAATGTCTGACAGCTCCGTCAGACATTGTCGGACATTTGATTGTTCGACAAATGCGCACGTGGTCGCGTTGAGACCGGAGCAAACGGCGGATGCCAGAAAAATGGCCTCACAGAATCGCACCCATGGTTGATAAAATTGACCGCCCGGGCGCAAATACCCGGGCGGTCAATTCATCCCCTCGTTCGCGATTCTGTTGGGTTTTGGGGCTTTGACATGTTGTTGACGGATGGATCAGCCGTACAGCCTGATCTCCCGGGGTTCCATATGGTCGTCCCCCAATAAGACGTCCCTGATGTAGTTCTGCGGCAGGAACTCGACGGGCAGCACTGGGTCGTCGACGCAGACGGGCACTGGGAGTAGGTGTGGCCTTTGGACATAGCGTGGCCGCCTGCCGGCGGTCGGACTGCCACTTCAGCCAAAAGCTCTGACATGCGCTGTCGACTTCATTAAAATCGATTGCCGATCAAGTCTTCCAATATATGCGAGCCCTAAGAAACTGCGCTGTGAACCTGAGTCCGCTATCGATCGGCCCGGTGCACCGGGCCGCTGTCCTCGAGCCGGCAACAGCTTGCCGGTCTCAAAACGTATACCAACCACCCCGGCCCCAGCGATGTATCTCTGGCTGACCATAGTTGGACGCGCGGTCCACAAGGCGGTATCAGCAAAGTCCCCATTACATAAAAAAGAGTCAGCCCCCGCAGATCGAAATGGTCGAGAGGGCCGCCTCCGGGCGGGTGCCTTCCTCTGAGAAGTGGGCTTCGCGAACTTCTCAGAGGAAGGCACCCGCCCGGAGGCGGCCCCAGCGCGAGACCGTCCCGGATGCTATTCGTTATCGCCGGCAGTTAACTGTGTTGCGGAGAGTGCGCCGTCGGCTGCGGTTGCGGCAGCGGCGTCGGGCCAGACCCAGTCGGTGAAGGCCGGGTGATCGTAGCCCTCGTCGCAAGCGAACTCGAAGGCCTCGGTGCGGAAAGCCTCCCACTCGTCAATCTGCTCGGCAAACTTGTCGGCGTCGACCATACGCAGCACGTCGGCGGCAAGCGCCCAGCGGTCCATGTTGTTCAGGCGCAGCATGTCGAACGGCGTGGTCGTGGAGCCCTTCTCCTCGTAGCCGTGGACGAGGAAGGCGTCGTGGCCGGGGCGGTTCCAGATCAGGCGGCGAATCGTGCCGGCATAGGCGTGGAAGGCAAAGAGGACGGGCTTCTCACCGCAGCCGAAGAGCTCAGCCCAGCGCTCGTCGCTGATGGCCTGGTCGTTCTCGCAGACGTTTTGGATCTTGAGCAGATCGACCACATTGACGAACCATACCTTGATGCCCAGCTCGCGCAGCATGTCGGTTGCAGCCAGAGCCTCAAGCGTCGGCACGTCGCCGCAGGTGGCGACCACGACGTCGGCCTCGGCGAGCGAGTCGGCGGTCGATGCCCACTCCCAGGTCGCGACGCCCTCGGCGAGCTCCGCCTTGGCCTCATCGACCGTCTGGAAGGTCGGGGCGGGCTGCTTGCCGCAGAAGATGGCGTTGACGCAGTCGGTGGACTGGTAGACGCGCTCGGCCACGGCAAGGGCCATGTTGGCGTCGGCCGGATAGTAGGCGTTCACGATATGCGTGTCGTTGGCCTTGTTGAGCATCAGGTCGATAAAGCCGGGATCCTGGTGCGAGAAGCCGTTGTGGTCCTGGCGCCAAACATGGCTCGACAGCAAAATGTTAAGGCCGCTGATGGGGGCACGCCACGGAATCTCGCGCTTGGTGGCCTCGAGCCATTTGCAGTGCTGGTTGACCATGGAGTCGACCACGTGGACAAAGCTCTCATAGGAGCTCCACACGCCGGAGCGGCCCGTGAGCACGTAGGCCTCGAGGAAGCCCTCGCACTGGTGCTCGGACAGCTGCTCGACGACCTTGCCGGAGCCGGCCAGCAGCTCGTCGTTGGCCTCGTCCTCGAAGAAGCCGGCATTCCACTGCTTCTTGGTCACTTTATAGGCAGCCTGCAGGCGGTTGGATGCGGTCTCGTCGGGACCGAAGATGCGGAAGTCGTCCATGTTCTTGGCCAGGACATCGGCGGTGTACTCACCAAAGACGCGGGCAGCCTCGGTGGAGCCCCAACCATGGCCCTTCTCGGCGACGGGAATCTCGTGGGCGTGGATATCGGGCAGCTCGAGCTCGCGACGCACCTTGCCGCCGTTCGCGTTGGGGTTGGCGCCAATACGCAGCTCGCCGGTCGGCATAAAGGCCGTTACCTCGGGGCGCACCTGGCCCTCGGGCGTAAAGAGCTCCTCGGGCTTGTAGGAGCGCAGCCACTCGCGCAGCACGCGGAAGTGCTCGTGAGTGTCCTTGGCGCTTGCCAGCGGCACCTGATGGGCGCGCCAGGAGTCCTCGGTCTTCTTGCCGTCGATCTGCTTGGGGCAGGTCCAGCCCTTGGGCGTACGGAACACAATCATGGGGTAGGCCGGGCGGACCACGGTCTCGCCCGCGGCAGCCTGGGCCTGCGCGGTGGCCTTGATGTCACAAATCTCGTCAAAGACCTGCTCAAACAGGGCGGCAAAGCGCTCATGGATGCTTGCGTGGCTCTCGTCGTCAAAGCCGGCGATAAAGAAGTGCGGCTTATAGCCCATACCCTCAAAGAACTTGGTGAGCTCTTCGTCGGACACGCGGGCGAGGATGGTGGGGTTGGCGATCTTGTAGCCGTTGAGGTGCAGGATCGGCAGGACGATACC
>CABVDE010000024.1 GCA_902496945.1 uncultured Collinsella sp. | reverse complement strand
GCGGTCACGAGCGGGGGCTCCTATCTTTTTAGTGCCCTCGGATTGGGTCATAGTGTCTGTCGTTGCCAAAACATCGACGTAATGCGGCAGATAGGGACATTCCTTTTCTGCCGGTAGTTTGGGACACTCCTTGCGGGGCGCCCCCCACAGCGCCTATGCCAGCTTGTCGATTTGCCCAATCTCCCAGAGGGGTATGTTGACGAGCGTGCCCTCGTCTCTATATGCCGCTAACGATGTTCTTACGCAGCGCTCGAGCTCGAACTTCTCGCAGGCAATCCTCAGGCTCTTTGCTTTGAGATTCTCTGCCGCCTTGACCTCGAGCGGAAGCACGGTCCCCGCACGGTCGATGGCAAAGTCGGTCTCTGCATTGCCGGAGGAAGATGACCAATACGCGGGAGTTTTGCCTTGGAGCAAAAGCTCCTGTGCGACGTATTGCTCGGTCAGCGAGCCTTTGAACTCCGTAAAAACAACGGGCCCGTTCAGAACAATGGCCGGCGAGAGGCCGGAGAGTGCTCCGAGGATGCCGGTGTCGATGCAGAACAGCTTGAAGCCCGAGAGATCCTCGTAGCTTGTGAGCGGTGCTCTTAGGGCGGAAACGCGCGGCACCTTATGAACGATCCCGTAGTCCATGAGCCACTGGAGGCTTTCCTCAAAATCGCGTGCGCGCGCCCCGGGACGAAGCGAGCCGTAGACGAACTTCTTGTTTTCCTTTGCGAGCTGGCCGGGAAGGGATTTCCAAACCAGCCTCATGCGCTCGACGATGCGGGCTGGCGCATGCTTGCCAAAATCGGATTCGTAAGCTTCGATGATTTGCTGCTGAAGCCTGCGGGCCTCGATGAAATCGTGGGAGGCGGCGAAAGCGGAGACAACTTCGGGCATTCCGCCGATAACGAGGTATTCCTTGAGCAGGCGTTCGAGCTTCTCGGAAACGTTTGCCAGCAGGTCCATGTCTGCGGTAAGGATGGCGTCTGCGAGCGGGTCGCCATCGACGGCACGGACGAACTCGACAAACCCCATGGGGTGCATGGTGAGTTGGTCGATCTTGCCGACGGGGAACGACTCGTTTTCGCGTCGGAGCGCGAGCCCCATATAGGAGCCGGCTGCAACGATATGGTATTCTGGCGCCAGCTCGTTGAAGTATTTGAGCGAGGTGATGCCACGCGTGCCTCTTGGATTTCGTCCAAGACGATGATAGCCGCGTTTTTCCATCAAAAAATGTGGGAGTGAACCACGTTTTTCCATCGAATAATGTGGGGTTTAGGTCGGCACCCAGGGACGTTCCAAATTAGCTACCCGTGCATCAGATAACGGCGCCCGCCGGCGATGATGCCGGCGGGCGCCGTTATCGTGTGGGCGGAAATGATCCGTTTTCCTCCGTCCCCATGGGATCATTACAGCGAGTCGATGAAGCGCTGCTGGGCGGCGCGGCCGGCTTCGTCCCACTTAAAGACGCCGGAGTTGTCGAGCACGTGGCCAAACACCACGCCGACCTCCTCGTGCAGGATGTCGATGGCGTTGTCGACCGTAAACTCATCGGCGCGGCGGGCAAAGACGTCCAGGGCCCATGCGGCGTGGCTGCGGCAAAGATCGTCGCCCTCGAGCGCGGCGGCAAGGTCATAGCTTGCGTCGACTTTGGCGGCCAGCAGGTGCTCGCGGACGGCGCCGAGCTCGGGAACCAGGCGCGGCGGAAGAATGGCCAGGCCCATAACCTCGATCAGGCCAATGTTCTCCTTCTTGATGTGGTGATACTCCGCATGTGGGTGGAACACGCCCAATGGATGCTCGTCGGTCGTGATGTTGCAGCGAAGCGCAAGGTAAGCCTCGTAGATCTCGCCACCTGCTTTGCCGCGGGAGTCCACGCGGCGGATGACGGGCGTCACGGTGTTGTGCGCCGCACCGTCGGCCGTGTGCGCGATGACGCCCACAGACTCGTCGGTCCACTCGCGCCAGGCGAGGATGATCTTCTCGGCAGCATCGAGCAGCTGGGCGCGGTCGTGCGAGCGCAGGCGCAGCACCGAGAGTGGCCACTGCAGCACGGTACCGCTGACCTGGTCAAAACCGGGCACGCTAAACTGCGAGACCTCGGCCGCGTGCATCATGGGGAACTCGTGCGCGCCGCCCTGGAAGTGGTCGTGCGACAGAATCGAGCCGCCCACGATGGGTAGGTCGGCGTTGGAGCCGATGAAGTAGTGCGGGAACAGGTCCACAAAGTCGAGCAGGCAGGAGAGGCTCTTGCGATCGACGTGCATTGGACGATGCTCGGAGCTCATGGCAATGCAGTGTTCGTTAAAGTACGCGTACGGGCTGTACTGGAAGCCCCAGCGCTCGCCGTCGAGCTGGATGGGGATAACACGCAGGTTCTGGCGAGCGGGGTGAGCGCCGCCGTCGGCTGCGGCGGAACGTCCGGGATAGCCTTCGTTCTCGATGCAGAGCTGGCAGACAGGGTACTTCTCGCCCGTGTTCTTGGCGGCACCGGCGGCGGCAATGTCGCGCGGGTCCTTTTCGGGCTTGGACAGGTTGATGGTGATCTCAAGATCGCCCCAGTTGGTGGGGGTGCTCCACTTGATGTTGCGTGCGATGGCGGCGCGGCGCACATAGCCGGCGTCGCAGCACAGGCCGTAGAACCAGTCGGTCGCGGCGCGGGGTTCGTTGACGCCCATGCGCCCATTGAACTCCTCGTTTACAACCGAAGGCCTCGGCATAAGCGCGCCCATGATGCGCATGGCGATGCGATCGCGGCCCGACGCCGTGTCCTCGACAGCACCATTGGCAACGGCGGCCTCGGAAAGCGCGGCGAGCGTGCCCTCCAGGTCAAAGTCGGGAAGGGCATCGGGGTGCAAGAGCGAAATCATCTCGGCCCGAAGCGCCCAAGCCATGTCGAGTGCGGGGCCCGTGGCGCCGATGCACTCCAAAATGGTGTTGTATGCCCAGATGCGATCGTCCTGACCGATCATGGATCGATGGATAGCGTACTCAATTAGGTTCTGCGCGGCGTCGCGCGCGTCAGTCATTACAGCCATGCCGCGTAAGCCCCCTTGTCAGAGATGGCGTAGTGACGGGCAGAGCCCTCGCCCAGCCAGCCGTTCATCTTGGCAATGAAAGTGTCGACCAGGTCGATCGGCACGAAGGCCTGGATAGTGCCGCCAAAGCCGCCACCGTGGATGCGGACGGCGCCGCGGCCGTCGAGCACGTGCTCGGCCAGCGCCAGGGCATACATGGAAGGCTGCTCGGAGCCCAGCTTGGCAACGACATTCTGCAGGTACATGGCGGAACTGGCGCCGGACTCGCGCGTCAGGGCCAAGAACTGGTCGATGTCGCCGGCGTTCAGAGCTGCCCAGCGCTTGTCGACCAGTCCGTTCTCGTACCAGTAGTGAACGGCGCGCAGGCAGGCGCGGTCGCCCAGCTTGGCGCGCAGCTCGGGGAGCTTGGCGTCAAAGTCGGCCACGTTTACCTCGCACAGGCGTGCCTTGCCAAACTCGGCGGCGACGTCCTGCATCTCGCGCGGAACGGCGGCATAGTCGTCGGTAGCTGCCACATGGTCGGCGCCCACCTTGACGAGCACGAGCGCATAGCCGTGATCCTCAAAGCTAAGCTCGAGCTTCTGAGTTTTAGGCTGAGCCTGGTCCTCAAAATCCATGTAGGCGAGGCCGCCCAGGCACACGGCGGCCTGGTCCATCAGACCGCAGGGCTTACCGTAATAGTTGTTTTCGGTACGCTGACTCATCTGAGCGAGCGTGACGGGCTCAATGGCGGGCGCGCCCCAGAGCGTCTCCATAGCGCGGCCGTACGCGGCCTCGACGGCGGCAGAGCTGGAAAGGCCGCCGCCCGAGGGGACGGAGCAGGTGAAGGCGAAGTCAAAGCCCTGGGGCTCAACGCCCAGGGCCGCGATCTCGTGGGCCATGCCGCGAACGAGGCTCGCTGACGTGCCCTTCTCGGGCTCCTGAATATCCAAGCTGTCGAGCGTGATCTCAAAGGTGGGGTAGCCCTCATCGGCAACGCGGACCTTGTTGGTGTCGGTTGCCACGGCAATGCCGTCGACGGCGACATCGAGCGAGCCGGCGATAACGTGGCCGCCCTCGTGGTCGGTGTGGTTGCCGCTGATCTCGGAGCGGCCGGGCGCGTGCACATAGAGCATCTGGCGGTCGCCGATGGGGCCAAACTCATCCTCAAACAGCTTGGTGAGCGTGGCGAGTGTCTTTTCGTCGGGGGCGGTCATGAGGGTCCTTTCCTTGGCGCGTACAGGCGAGTTTGCGTCGTTGTGAATACGTTAACAATTTGAAGCGGCATGAACCAAATGTTCACGATGTCGCACGTTACGGGCTATGTTAACGTACTCATAACATATCGCTTGTCACTTTTTGAGAATCTGGTAATCGGTAGAAATACAGCCGTGAACGGTACTGCCGTATGGACTTATAGAGCGGAAGAGATGCAGATAGAAAAAGTAGAGTACGTTAACATGCGTCCGACGATAGCGAGCCTCGGCGCTGGGTATATTTCTGCCCGGGCCGGCATTCACGCTATTCAGATCTCGCAAGGGTGAAGGTGATCCTGTGGCAAGGCGCCCGTTCAACGATACCAGTTCGCGTCCGGTCTCCATGGCCGACGTCGCCCGCGCTGCTGGCGTTTCGCAGCAGACGGTTTCGCGCGTCGCCAACGGCTTGCCCAACGTTAACGAACAGACGCGCCGGCGCGTGCAGGCAGCTATGCAAGAGCTCGGCTTTCGCCCGAGTTATGCCGGTCGCTCGCTGCGCGACGGTCGTTACCATTCGGTCGGCCTGTGCGTTAACGATGTCACCAAGTTTGGCAACCTCTCAATGATCGATGGCATTGCCAGCGCCGCTCGCGAGCATAATTGCGCCATCACGCTAGTCGAGATGTCCAAGACCGAGGAGTTTTCGCTTGCCGAGGCTACGCGTCGCATGGCTGCGCTACCGGTCGATGGCATCATCATCGGCATGAGCCGCATGGCGCCCGATTTTGAGACGTTCGATCCACTGCCGGGTATCGGCACGGTTATCGTCACCATGTACGCGCATCCGCGTGTGGCTACGGTCGACTCCGACCATTACGGTTGCTCGCTGTTGCTTATGGACCATCTGTTTGAGCTTGGCCACGAGCAGATCAGATATATCGGCGGTCCGTCCTTCTCGGTCGACGAGCAGTTCCGTCGCGCCGGTTGGCAAGACGCGCTCGAGCGCAAGCGTATTGAGCCGGTGGCCCCGCTCGAGGGTGACTGGTCTGCCAATAGCGGCTACGAAGCTGGCAGGTACCTGGCAGAGCACGACCGCACCATGACGGCGATTTATGCGGCAAACGATCAGATGGCAAATGGTGCGATAGCCGCGCTGCGCGATAGCGGTCTGCGTGTGCCCGAGGACGTGAGTGTGGTGGGCGTTGACGATTCGCTCGACGACTTTGTCGCGCACAACGAACTCACGACGGTGCGATTCGATTTGCATCAGCGTGGACGTGAGGTATTTGAGCATGCGGTTCCCGAGGCGGGTACGGCGGGCAAAACCGTTGCTATCCGTATTCCCGGCCAGCTCATCGCTCGGCATAGTACGGCAGCACCGAGCGCATAGTTTCCGCAGGTTATAGGTGGTGCGCTTCGCTCCAATAACAATTCGTATGGATACCGACAGATAGCTGTTGGGATACGGCCGAGTGCTATGATAGACGGGTTCTTTTGTCTATCTAGGAGGCTTTGCCTGATGGAGATCACCAAGGATATCCGCTACGTTGGCGTCGACGATCACGACATTGACATGTTCGAGGGCCAGTACGACGTGTCCGAGAATGGTATGGCATACAACAGCTACGTTATCTTGGGCGAGAAGATTGCCGTCGCCGATTCGGTCGATGCCGATTTTGTTGACGAGTGGCTCGGCAACATCGAGGCCGTGCTCGACGGTCGCACGCCCGATTATCTGGTCGTTCACCATATGGAGCCCGATCACTCCGCTGGCATCGCCGCCTTTATGGAGCGCTATCCCCAGGCGCAGATCGTGGCCAGCATGGGCGCTTTCCGCATGATGGTCAACTACTTTGGCACCGATTACCCCGAGCGCAAGATGGTCGTCAAAGAGGGCGACGTGCTCGACCTGGGCGGTCACAGCCTGACCTTCGTCGGGGCTCCCAACGTGCACTGGCCCGAGGTGATGTTCTCCTACGAGGCCACCGACAAGGTGTTCTTTAGTGCCGATGGCTTTGGCAAGTTTGGCGCCAACGATATCGAGGATCCTGAGGGCTGGGCCTGCGAGGCTCGCCGTTACTACTTTGGCATCGTGGGCAAGTTCGGCAAGTTCGTGCAGGCTGTGCTCAAGAAGGCTGCCGATCTGGACATCCAGATCATCTGCCCGCTCCACGGCCCCGTGTTGACCGAGAACCTGGGCTACTACCTCGACACCTACAACACCTGGTCGAGCTATCAGCCCGAGGATGAGGGCATCACCATTGCCTACGCGAGCGTGTACGGCCACCTGAAGGCTGCCGTCGAGGAGCTCGCGTCTGCGCTCGAGGCTCGCGGCCAGAAGGTTTCCGTCTTTGACTTGGCCCGCGATGACATGGCCGAGGCCGTTGAGGATGCGTTCCGCTACGACCGTCTGGTGCTCGCTTCCATCACCTATCAGGGCGAGATCTTCCCGTTCATGAGCACCTTCATCCACACGCTCGCCGAGCATGCCTACCAGAACCGCACCGTGGCGCTCGTCGAGGCCGGTTCCTGGGCGCCCGCCGCTGCCAAGGTTATGACCAAGGAGCTCGAGGGCATGAAGGACATCACCCTGGCGCAGAACAAGGTGACCGTCCTGGGTTCGCTCAGCGACGCCTCGCGCGCCCAGATCGAGGCCCTCGCCGACGAGCTTTCCAAGTAGCGACATTTCGCTCTCGCCGCGACAAACCACCGCAAAGGCATGAACCTTTGTGGTGGTTTTTGTTTTTAGGCGGTGGCGATGATGAGGGATGGGGAGGTGCCGTCGGTGACTTCGGCGATCGAGGTGGCAACGGCGTTATTGGGATCACGGTCCATCACGATGGTGTCGACATCGGTCAGCTCGGCAAAGCGGTACATGCCGCGTCCGTTAACCTTGCTTGCGTCCATGAGGACGACGCTTTGACGGGCTGCGGCGATCATGGCCGTTTTGGTCTCGGCCATCTGGGGAAAGTCGGTCGTAAAGCCGCAGCTGGGGACAAAAGCGCCGGGGCACATGACGGCCAGGTCAGCATGGACCATCTGGAGTGCCTGCATGGTAAGTGGGCCGTACAGATAGCGATGGCCTTTGCGCAGCACGCCTCCCAACATGACGACGTCGACCGAGGGCATGCTTTCGTCGATGTAATCGGAGATGGTAATGTCGGCCGTGATAACGGTGATGCCGTCGCGCTGATCGAGGAGCCGGACAAACTCGAGCGCCGTGGTACCCGAGTCGACGAGCAAGGTGTCGCCGTCGCCGACGAGCTCAACGGCGCTTTGTGCGATGGCCTGTTTGGCTGCGACATTGACGTTGATACGGCGATCCTGCGTGGAGACGGTTAGGCGTTTGTGGAGCGATACGGCGCCGCCATGGGTGCGGCGCAGCTTGCCAGCTTCGGCGAGCGCGTCCAGATCGGCACGAGCGGTGACGGAGGACACGCCAAAGGTCTGGGCGATTTCGGCCACCTGCACCGAGGCGTTGTGCTCGAGCATTTCCATGATGGCGGCACGACGCTCGTCGGCAAAAGCTCGGGTTGTAGCTTGGGCCATGGCTACTCCATTCTCGGCAAAATTTGCAGGAATTGTGTTGACTCTATTTTCGTTCATTTTCTTTTTGAGTAAGAAAACGCCTTTCGATTACTTATCTTTTCTATAAAAGAAAGACGATCGCCGCCCAAAACTCAATATCGAACATGTCCGCTCGGCCTCGATTCCTTCCGTTTTCTTTTCAAAATGAAAGTTTTGACCTGCGTAGGATCGATATCCCACACGCGCAAAGCCGCTGAATTTCATACAATGAGCGTAGCAAAATGCAAGGTAATACGCCTTGTGAACAACTACGCCCGATGTCCAGATGCGGGCGAGGGAGAGGAGCAAACGCTCATGGCACTTGTTACCACCGAAAAGATGCTCAAGGACGCTCAGGCCGGCCACTACGCCGTTGGCGCGTTCAACGTCGAGAACCTCGAGTTTGTTATGGCCGTTCTGGCCGCTGCCGAGGAGACCAAGTCCCCCGTCATCATGCAGACCACCCCGGGTACCATCAAGACCGCTGGCCTGGATTACTTCTACGGCATGGTCAAGGCTGCCGCCGAGCGTGCTTCCGTGCCCGTCGCCCTGCACCTCGATCACGGCGATGGCTATGACCGCTGCATGCAGGCCTTCCGCACTGGCTACACCTCCGTTATGATCGACGGTTCGCACGAGTCCTTCGAGGACAACATCGCCCTGACCAAGTCTGTCGCCGACGCTGGCCGCGCCATGGGCGTGCCCGTCGAGGCCGAGCTCGGCAAGGTTGGCGGCAAGGAGGACGACGGTCCCGCGGTTGAGGGCGAGAGCCCCTACACCGATCCTGCCGAGGCCAAGGAGTTCGTCGAGCGCACTGGCTGCACCTCGCTGGCCATTGGTGTTGGCACCAGCCACGGCGTGTACACGAGCGATCCGCACATCGAGCAGTCCGTGGTCAAGGCCATCCGCGACGCCGTCGACGTGCCGCTGGTTCTGCACGGCACCTCCGGTGTGCCCGATGAGCAGGTTGCCGAGGCTGTGAAGAACGGCATCTGCAAGGTCAACTATGCCACCGAGCTGCGTCAGGCCTACACCAAGGGCTTCATGGCCTTCATGGCCGAGAACCCCGCCTGCTTCGATCCCAAGAAGCCGGCCAAGGAGGGCATGCGCGAGATCACCGAGCTGGTTAAGATCCGCATGACCAACCTCAACTCTGTGGGCAAAGCAGAGTAACAGCAAGGGTACTCTGACTCGCTACATATCCCGGGGAGGGACGAGGGCTTAGTTCCCCAATCGTCCTCGGGCATGCAAAAAGCCTCGCTGCGCACTTCGTGCGGCGAGGCTTTTTGCCCCCTGCGGAAAGATTGGGGAACTAAGCCCTCGTCCCTCCCAAGGTGACCTACTCGAGGCCGTCGCCCTTGTGGCGTTAGGGCGGAAAGGGTGGCACGCATGGGCTAAGTTGTTGGTGGGGGATTAGTATGCCCTTGCTTGGTTGGGGAAGGTTTTGTCTAGGGATGCTTGGAGCTTTTCGAAGGATGCTCGCAAGTTGAGACTCTGATTGGTAGAGCGGTTGGATTTTGTGGTGGGGGAGTCGAGGAGGCCGTTTCTCTGTGTCGGGGGGAAGGAGAAAAGGTTTGCATGTTTTAGGGATGGCTGCTGTGCTGCGTCATTGGAAGAATGCATGCTTATGCGGCCTCCTCGATGTCCACCAAAAGGTTGCGCACGGGGTCTGATGCTAGGACCCGTGCGTTGGCAGTATTATGCCGCGGCTGCTGCAAAGAAGCGCTAAAGAAAAGCTTAATGAGGTTTGATATTACGATGAAACCGCAGGTCAAAGCTATCGAGTAACACTCTTGAAAGGTTTTGGGCTTAAGGGCTTTCTAAGGTTTGTGACATGGATGTGGCGCGGACGTGCGGAGTGTATGAATGCTCGCTGTTAGCGTTGCGGTGCCGCGGCACGCACCTGCTCGATGACCTTCTCCATCGTGGCGTCGATGCGGTCCTTTTTGAGTTCGCACTCCCAGATGGTTATGGGTGTCCAGCCCATTTGAGTGAGTGCTGCCACGGCAGCGTGGTCACGCTCGACATTGCGGCGGAACTTTGCTTCCCAAAACTCAACATTGCGCTTGGGCTGGCTCGGATTGCACTTGGGGCAGCGGTGCCAAAAGCAGCCGTTGACGAAGATAGCGATCTTGCGGCCGGGGAAGGCGATATCGGGCTTGCCGGGAACCTTCCATTCCAAGCGATAGCCCGCAAGGTCCGCCGCGCGCAGGCGCTGGCGAACGAGCAGCTCGGGCTTGGTGTTGGCGCGTTTATTGCCCTTCATAGACTTTTTGATGGCGGCGCGACGACGTACCAGCTCGCGCTCGTCAGCGGAGAGGTCCGAGGTATCGATGCCGTCGAGCAGTCCAGGCTTGGGACGTTTTTTGCTACGGCGCTTAGGTGCGCGCTTGGATTTGGCGGCGGGCTCGTCGGCCGTAGCGGCCTCAGCGTTTTCGGCAGCGCTTGCCTCGAGCCGGTCTTCCTTCAGCTCAATCAGGGCATCAATGAGCCCTTTGTCGGCGGGCATCCACTCAACGGTGGCAAGCGAGGTGCGTGGAATCCAGCGGATATCGAGCTGGCGGTCGTGCTTCTGGGGCTCATCGGATTCATCGGCGAGCGAGCAGTAGTAGCACTCCATGGAGAGATGGAAATCGGGGTAGTCATACTCAACGGTATAGAAATCGCGCAGGTTGGTGACTTTGACCTGCAACTCTTCCATAAGCTCGCGGCGTACGGCGTCCTCGGGCGTCTCGCCGCGCATGAGCTTGCCGCCGGGAAACTCCCAAAGCCCCTGCATGTTGCCGTAGCCGCGCTGCACGGCAAGCAGCTCATCGGATCCTTCCTTGCGAATGATCCCAGCGGCAACATGAACAGTCTTCAACAGGAGTCCTTCCTCAACATCAACATGCAACAGGGTGGCTAAAATAGCCCCGTCCCAAATTAGCTGCCCCTGCCTTACACAACGGTAAGGCAAGTGTAAGCCATATCGATGGTAGTCGACTCGGCTTCTTGCGACTATAGATGCCGTAGACTAATCGCAAGAAAGGACTTGGTATGCAAACCATGCAAGCAGCGACCCCGGTACTGGAGGTCGCGCATCTCGAAAAGGTATATGGAGCGCTGGGCAACGTGACCCGCGCGCTCAACGACGTCAGCTTTACCGTCAACCGTGGCGAATTCGTCGGCATCATGGGTGCTTCGGGCTCGGGCAAGTCGACGTTACTCAATTGCGTGTCGACCATCGATGGCGCCACGAGTGGCACCATCCGCATCAACGCCCAGGACGTGACGCACATGAAGCAGGCCAAGCTTTCGCAGTTCCGCCGCGAGGAGCTCGGCTTTATCTTCCAGGACTCCAACCTGCTCGATACGCTCACGGCACGCGAGAACATCGCCCTGCCGCTTACCATCGCCCGCACAAACTCGGCAGAGATCTCGACCCGCGTGCAGGACGTGGCCGCGCGTCTGTCTATCAGTCAGGTGCTCGACAAGTATCCCTACCAGATGTCCGGCGGTCAGCAACAGCGCGTTGCCGCGGCTCGCGCACTCGTCACCGACCCCACCATGATCATGGCCGACGAGCCCACCGGCGCCCTCGATTCCAAGAGCGCTCGCCTGCTGCTCGAGAGCCTGGAGGCCCTTAACCGCCGCCTACGCGCCACCGTGCTCATGGTCACGCACGACAGCTTTGCCGCCAGCTACACGAGCCGTGTGCTGTTTATTCGCGACGGCAAGATCTTCACCGAGCTGCGCCGTGGCGACACCGACCGCCGAGAGTTCTTCGACCGCATTATGGAGGTCGTTGCCATGATGGGCGGTGAGGGCTCCGATGCTCTGTAAACTCGCTTGGGGCAACGTCCGCCGCGCCGGTCGCGACTACCTCGTCTACCTTTTGACGCTTACCCTGGGTGTCACGGTCTTCTATGCCTTTAACACCATCTCGATGCAGGTCGACATCGCCGGAATCGATGAAGAGGGCTTGGCGCAGGTTATGGGCAGCACGCTCGGATATCTCACGTACTTTTTGGCCGGCGTCATGGTCTTTTTGATGGTGTATGCCAATAACTTCATCATGAAACGCCGCAAGAAGGAGTTTGGCCTGTACCAGGTGCTCGGCATGGGGCGCGGGCGCGTCGCCACGATCATGGCGCTCGAGACGGTGATCGTTTCGGTCGGCGCCTTTGTCGCCGGCATTGTACTGGGCGTGGGGCTCTCCCAGCTCATGGTATTCTTTACGGCCTCGCTCTTTAAGACACAGATCGCCAATTTTCACTTCTTCTTCTCGGTGCATGCGTTCAACCTGACCCTTGCCTGCATGCTCGTAATGTTTGTGCTCACGCTACTGCTGAACCTTCGCGCCGTGCGTCGTACCAAACTCATCGAGCTTATGGGTGCCGAGCGTCGCAACGAGAGCATCAAGACACGCAACCCCTGGATCGCGATTGCCATCTTTGCCGTGGGCGTGGTGCTGGTGGGCGTGGCCTATTATCGTCTGCTACGTGATGGGTTTCCGCTAACCGCGACGGACAGCAAGCTGCAAGAGGCCATGAACCAGTTTGGCATTACGACCGCTATGGTTACAGTGGGCACCTTTGCCCTGTTCTGGGGACTCTCGGGCATGCTCATCAAGCTACTGCAGAGCCTGCGCGGCGTGTATTGGCGCGGCCTCAACATGTTTACCGTGCGCCAGCTTGCGGCCAAGGTCAACACGGTGTGCTTTTCGATGGGCGTCATCGCGATGATCCTGTTTTTGGCCATCACCTCGGTGACGTGCGGTATGTCGATCGCCAGCGTGATGAACGAAAACCTGGAGCGCTATACGCCAGCCGATATGTCCCAGACGTATATCTATTACACGCCCGATGATCTCGACTATTACAAAGAGTATGCTGACCCGTCTGAGGCCGATCGTATGGTGCCTGCCGACGCAACGGTCGACTTGTACGCTGCATGGCATGGCGAGCGTGTCAATCCCGATAACGTTGCAGACGGTATTAAGGGCAAGTCGGCGGACAACAACGATGAGACCGGCAAGAAGGTCAATATCGCCGATGTTGCCGGAGAGCATGTGCAGATCGATTCGTATCTGAGTTACCCGCTTGGCGGCTCAGATCCTTCGGTGACTCCAAGTGAGATGTGCAAGATCATGGGCGAAAAGCTCCCCAAGGCGCTCGAGAGTAGCAACGCCGGCAAGTCAGTGTCTGTGACGCCGGCAAGTCAGTACAACAAATTGCGCCAGATGATGGGCGAGGAGCCGGTGCACATCGGTCACGATCAGTATCTGCTCACGTGTGATATGGGCGGCGAGCTGGTCGACATGTACACCAAGTATATGGCTGGCGGCCATGCCCTTACCTTGGGCGGGCATACGCTCAAGCCCGCAACCGATAAGTCGGACGAAGATACGGCGGCCATCGCTAACTCGGCGATGGGCAGTAATCCCGGTACTGTCGTCGTAGCCGATGAGCTGCTGTCCCAGCTTAATCTGCAGCCGTATTCCAGTCATCTGCTCGTTAACTACAAACAGGGGATGGATACGACCGAGGCAGACGAGAGCATTAAAAACACTGTGCTTGACAATCTGCTCGTTGACGGCAAGGAGCCGGGGTCGTGGGGAATCTTCATCACACGCTCCGAGATGTATACACAAGCAGCGCAAATGAACGGTCTTATTAGCTACCTAGCCATCTACATCGGCTTTGTACTGGTCGTTGCGTGCGCGGCGATACTGTCGATCCAGCAGCTCTCCAATGTGGCCGACGGCAGCCGCAGCTATCGTGTGTTGGCACAGATCGGCTGTGACGACCGCCAGATCCGCCATTCGGTGATGGCACAGCAGGCGGTGTTCTTCCTGTTCCCGTTGGCGGTGGGCCTGGCGCACTCCTTTGTGGCGCTCAAGGTGATCATCGACCTGGTGAGCACGTTCGGCCACATGGGCATCGGTGGCACGGTGGGCCTTACCTGTGCGATCTTCCTGGCAGCCTACGGCGGCTACTTCTTGGTAACTTACCTCATGAGTACCGGCATGGTGCGAGCCGCCATCGCCACCCGCTACAGCGAGTAACAAGCGGGCAAAACCGTTGCAAAACCAGTGCGAACAACCGCCGCGAAGGGAGTCCAGCCCCCCTTCGCGGCGTTTTTTTGCCTGACTGATGAGTCTCAAGACCAAGTGAGTAGACTTTTTTGGATCTGTCGAGCACATCGCGGGTGGCGCCCAATAAAACAGCAGGTCAGGGCTGTGGCGTTTTGGGGCGTGCTTGGCCTCCTGCAAAAAGCCTACTCACTTGGTTTTTTCTGCTAGAAAACCGCCGCGAGGGAAAGCAGCTCCCTTGCGGCGGTTGGCGTTTGCCCAGATAAAACTTGCCAAAATAAACCTGTCCCTTTTTAGCAGGTTATCGCTTCCAAAAGTGGAGGATCAGCGTGGTGCCTTTTGGTGGAGGGGGGATATTGATTAATTCGGGTAACAGATTTTTAACGCCGGGAACGATGTTAAAATAACCAAAATGCTATCTAGGAGCTTTGATTTTATGGCAACCGAGGCAGCTACCCTGCAAAACGTGACGCGCTCGTTCCTCTGGCATTCAATTATGTTGTTTATAGGGGCGGCTGGTCTGTATTGTGTGGCGCCAAGTATTAATACGGGCCTTTCTGGCACCGTTCTTATCGGTCTGCATCTGCTTTCGGGCTTCTGTGTGGGCCTCATCTCTCGCCCTGTGAGACAGGGTATTTCCAAAAGGCTTTTTGGACTTATGCTCGTAGACATTGCACTTCTTGTGATGTACACGATATCTCTTAATGTCTTTCATCAATTTCATGTTGTGGTTTCGGCGCTCGCGTTCATTTTGTTGTTACTAGCCCCCTTGCTTGTCGCTTGCTGTTCTTGGGCGCTTGGCGGTGAATTCGCAAACATGCGTGTGGGATCAAAGGGGAATCATGTGGCCGATGGCTCTGCTCTCCACGGGTATCCTGATCTCGCACTTTACAGCCCCGTTGTGCTCTTGATTGCTTTGCTTGTTGGCCTTCAGTTTCTTCTCGTCCCGTTGATGGACTCCATCGGTTCTTTCCTTTCCGTTAACGCCGAGATGGGGGGTTGCTGCCTTGCTCGTCGAACCTCTTGCGTTTGGTAATGCCGCCGTTATTCTCGATACGGATTGTTTGTTTTCGCGCAATATAAACATCGGAGCTGTGCTCCTGAGCTTTGGTGGGCATCAAGAGATCGTATTGCTTCTGGTTACCGTTTTGGGCAGTATCCTTGCCAGGGCCATAACGCGATTTTTCCCCGACTTAACGAGCGCTTTTTCTGCGGCCGCCAAATTAGGAGGAAAACACTCTGCAGTTGCCGATATCCCTACGGCTTCGGGTTTTTCTCAAAGGGAGTTCGCGGTTTTCTCTATGAGGATAGAGGGAAAAACGTACGAGGAGATTGCTTCTGCCTTGGACATTTCCCCGTCTACTGCCCGTACCTATTTGTCGCGGGCCTTGACTAAAACCGGATATAAAAGCATTTCAGAGGCGACGGCTGGACTTCTCTTGTCAAAGGATGCGTGGCATCTTGACGCAACAAAAGGCCATGATCACCGTTCAGAATCGCTGGGGTCCTCATCGTTCAATCAGAACTGCAGGATAGTCTTCGTCTGCTTCCTGTTTATGTATGCGTCTGGAATGGGCATCGAGGAAATCCTCGTATGCTTCGGCTTTGAGCATGATGCGATAATCCTATCGATAGCTATAGTGCTTGTGGCCCTGTGTTGCCGTGCGGCTATACGGTGGATGTCTGAAATGCACTTGTGCCTTTCGCCTGAACTCACCCTTTCTTCGGTGTCTGTGGGTGCTGGAGCAGCGTTCTGGGTTCACGATGTGGTAAGTCGACTGTACATTTTCTTTGAGTCCGTTGGGAGCGGTGAGGCCGTTGGCGGCCTTAAGCCTGCCTTACGCGTGACTGCGTTCCTTGTCGTACTTATCCTTATGGCTAATTCGCTGCTATTCTTGCGTTCGAAAGATACGGTTCGGGTGGGTGATCGACGCGATACCGTGCGTGAGGCCTTCTTGAGGCTTGGCTTCACGCCGCTTTATGCCGATATCATGACATGCGTTTTTGATGGCAATAGAACCACCGAGATTTGCGCGCATCTTAACGTTGCTCGGGGAACCGTCAAAGAGGCCAAGAGCAAGAGCTATGCCTTGCTTGGAGTTCACTCGGAGCGTGAACTTAGAGATAGGGTTTTTAGTCTTATGGCAGATGTTATAGAAAATAGCAGGTAGAAGCCTGTAGACAAATAAGATTGTAAATCCATCCTACACGTCTACAGACAGTTCTGACGATGAAGGCGATACTTCCGGACAACGGGTCCGACGACTCGTGTGTTGCGAACCGGAGGTGCTTGCTGTGAAGGCCTGTGATTGCCTCACATATGTACGGCTTAATTTAGAAGTTCTTGCGCGCAACCGGGGAATTATGTTGCTGACGGCGCTGCTCGCGCTCGTATTCTGCATCCCGGTATTTCTATCCGTTCCAACGGGAGCAGATTATCTATATGGTAGAGCTTCCATCGAAGACCAGAGAGCCCTTTTGGTCTCTCAAGTCTCTGACGGCGTTTATGACACTGCCCCACAGGAGCTCAACAGCATCATTGCCGACGAAAGGGCATGTCTTGATCGAGCGCTTGAAAGCAAGGCAGACTCCAGAGGGTATTACGATGCGATTGCCGATTACGACAATCTATTGCTCAAGGAATACCGACTCGGTTATTTGAATGGTGTTGATTCGGAGTTATCGCTTGAAGCCCAAGAGCGTCTTCCCAGAGCCATATCAGTGCTGACCTATCCGGAATCGTACGACTCAACGACAAAAATGCCTGGATGATTCTCCTCGCATATTATTGCGGCGCTGTTCCTGCAATAGCGTGGCTTTTAGTTCCGGTTCTCGTCCTCTATATGTCGCTTGAGGGGGATGGAAAGCGGTTCTACGATCGAGCGTTGTTGTCAAAGTTAGAGATGAATGCATGCCGCGTTCTCGTCTCTGGTATTGCATCGATGCTGGTTTTGGTGCTGGCGTTGACTCCCTGTTTTGTATTGGCAACGGTGTTTAACGGTGTAGGCCAGACAGAGTACCCGGTCGTATTCATTCAGTATGGTGACGTAGTCGAAAGAACTGTGTTAGTTCAGCTAGGGCTATTTGCCGTCTTTGAAGCTGTGCTGTCGATGATGTTTGCTTGCTTGGGCGTGTGCGTGTACGCCGGAAGCAGAAACAGGGCCATTTCGTCCATGGTGATCGCTCTTGTGGGGGGCATAAGCCAGCTTCCGTTTTATGCGAGCAAAGAT
Organism: uncultured Collinsella sp.; assembly: GCA_902496945.1. Taxonomy (GTDB): domain Bacteria; phylum Actinomycetota; class Coriobacteriia; order Coriobacteriales; family Coriobacteriaceae; genus Collinsella. The sequence goes on along the minus strand of CABVDE010000024.1, from coordinate 12,574 downwards.
GCTCCATGGCATGCGTTGTTGCCGTATATGGCGTCGAGCTATTCCGTTTCTTCGCTTGCGCTTGGCGGCGCCTCTTACGCCAATGGGGCGGAGGTATCTCTTGTTCCTGAAGCCAATGCATTGCACTGCGCCTTTGCCGTGGTGGGCACATTTGTTATTTGTGCGTTGGGAATCATCTCGTTTTCGCTTCTTAAAAGTAGGAATCGCTGGGCCTGGAACCAAATTCGCCCGGGCAGTTTGGGTGAGGAAAGCGTGCTATCCCTGTCGCTGGATACGTTGACGGTTGGAAATAATCAGCTCGTAAAGGGATTGCAGTTTGATATGCCCGCTGGCGAGATATGGGGTCTTGTCGCTCCAAATGGATATGGAAAGACAACGTTACTCAATACTCTTTGGGGAGACGCTGGGCAATCAGTCCGCGTGTTGGGTTCTCTCTGTTTTCATGCGAAAGCGTGCATTGACTGTGAGCAAATGAGAAAGGTTTTCTTCTTAGTTCCGAACGGGCCGTCTCTATTGATTCGGCACATGACCGTTGCTTTCCATCTCGATCGATGCAAGAAAATTTGGCATTCGCCTCGTACCTTGGATCAAGTGCTTAATCTCTTTGACTTGACTGAGTTGAAGAATATGCCCGTATCTAGGTTGTCTGACGGAAATAGACAATTGCTTAATGTTGCGATGGCCTATATGTCTTATTGCGAAGTCGTCCTTTTGGATGAGCCCATGAATGCGCTTGATGTGGGACATGTCGCAATCGTTTCGAATGCTCTTAGAGATGAAGCAGGTAGGGGAGCGCATGTCATTATCTCTTCCCATCTTATCGGGAATCTCGAATCGCTCTGCGATGGCTCCGTCTTGCTCACACGAGATGATTCGCACTTCGTTACTCGAGAAATGGGAGGTGATTCGAAATGGATTGGTAATGTGTACGCGCAGCTATTCAAGACGAACGACAGCAAAAACTAGGAGAGGAAGATAACCATGAAACGACATATATCGAAGAACTTGGTGAAGGCATTGGCCGCATGTTTTATGCTTGCACTGTCGATGGGCGCAATTCCCAATTATGCGACGGCGCAGCCAGATACGGGTTCTGTTGCACCTTGTCGTCTTGTGACGGCGGATGTCTTGGACACCTACAAATCGTTCTCCACCGCGAGCTACCCGAGCGAGAATGTTGATTGCTTCGACCAGACATACAAGAGGTTGTCTTTCAAAACCTCTTATTCTCGTACGGGGCAAACGATCCTCTATACAGGTGCAGCGTTAAGCCCACGCGGGAACGGAATGCCTGGGTTTGAGACGAAATATAAGTGTACATATCGTACCTGGTAGATAACTCTAGGACCAGATTCTCTCCGAATTACTTTGCGGAGGATTGATCTAACGCTGCCGCTCCTGCGTTTATCTCAATCTGTAACATCTGACTGGCAAAAACGCTTCTACCTGTTACAGATTGAGATTATTCGACGCGCGTTCTGTAACTCGTCTCGATCTGTAACAGTAAGACGGCGATTTGGTCTCCATATGTTACAGATTGAGACGAAAGAAAGCGTGAGCCAGAAAACCGCCGCGAGGGAAAGCAGCTCCCTTGCGGCGGTTTGGGCGTTTGCCCAGATAAAACCTACCAAAATCAACCTGTCCCTTTTTGGCAGGTTAACGCTTCCAGAAGTGGAGGATGAGCGTGGTGCGGTTTTGCTGCTCGGTTTTGACCAGGATGTTGTGGATGTGGGTCTTGACGGTGCCCACGGCAAGGAATAGCTCGTCAGCGATTTCTTGATTCGACTTGCCCAGCACAACCAGACGCATGACCTCGGTCTCGCGGTTGGAAAGCTTATAGGCGTTGCGATAGGAGGGCATCTGCTCTTCGATGTGTCGATCAAGATCGCTGACGTTCTTTTCCTCGGGCGCCTCCTGCATGCGGATCGAAAGCACGTGATAGGCGTAAATGATCAGCAGAATGGCAAAGTAGCACGCAAAGACGTTCTCGCTAAAGTTGCGCTCGGATAGGTACAGCTGCAGCCAAGACGGCGCCAGGCTCATGGGGACCACCAGGATGTTGTAGAAGTCCTCGGCAACGATGCAGGCGACCATGATGGCGCCGATAATCAAATGCCTCTTTTGCTTGCTGACACGCGCCTTCAGCTCAACCTTAGTACTCTTGTGAGCCGTCCAAAAGATATACAGTCCCACAAAGACAAGGAACACCTGACGCATCGTGTAGTAAAGCCACTGGTGCATGGGGCCGTTGGGGACGGCGACGATAATCAGCAGCTCGCTCAACAAAAACGTTGCGACGGGGATAACGAACTGCTTTTTAGAATGCTTGTCGAGCAGGTCCATGGCAATGGCCCAAATAAAAGCCTGTGAAGCGGTCGCCACAAGGGTCCGCAACACAGGCATGGTAATTGAGTAATAGTCGCTGGCGGGAAAACTCTGGTTTTGCAGCGTGTATTCAAAAAAGAAGATTTCGGTCATCTCGATGGCATAGCAAATAAAAACGCCGCTGCCATAGATAAAGAAGCGTCGACGGGACGAGGCATAGGCGGCAAGCGAAAGCACCGCCGTCACAATACAGATAACCAGTATTGCCAAGGTATAGAAGAACATGAGCGTGTTCATCTGTCACCGTCCCGTCTCATTTGATCTGTGATTGGCTCCATATAATCCCCGGGGGTATACATGTCCCAGCCGGTCGTTTCACCGCGGATTAGACACCAAAATATAGGATATCCTTATACCGTTCGCGGTTCCAGATAGTAAACCCCCTGTAAACACGTGACCTGCGGGTTTATAGAGGATTAGAGAGGGTGTAACTCCGTGAACGGTCTTTAATCCCGAATAAACTAGGTAAAAATTGCATACGGGTGAATGATGGTCTTGTCAACACGAGGCGTGATGTTCGAGCGCCTCATAGTAATAGTCGGCAAGACCGGCGGAAAGGAAATCGACATGGCACTGCCTAAGGATTTCATCGACACTAACGAGTTCACCAAAGAGCAGATCCTGGCTATCGAGGATCTTGGCCTGGCAATGAAGAAGGCCATCAAGGTTGACGGTTATTATCCGCACCTGCTCCGTAACCAGAGCCTTGGCATGATCTTCCAGCAGGTCTCCACCCGCACCCGTCTTTCCTTCGAGACCGCTATGACCGACCTCGGTGGCCACGCTCAGTTCTATGGCCCTGGCACCATCCAGCTCGGTGGTCACGAGTCCCTGGGCGATACCGCTCGCGTTATGGGCTCGCTGCTCGATATCATGATGGCTCGCGTTGACCGCCACAAGGACGTCGTCGGCCTCGCCGAGGGCTCCGCTGTGCCCGTCATCAACGGCATGTCCGAGTTCAACCATCCCACGCAGGAGATGGGCGACCTCATGACCATGCTCGAGAACCTCCCCGAGGGCAAGAAGATCGAGGACTGCACCCTCGCCTTCATCGGCGACGCCACCCAGGTCTGCGTCTCCCTCATGTTCATCGCCTCCAAGGTCGGTATGAAGTTTGTCCAGTTTGGACCTAAGGGCCATCAGATCCCCGACGGCGGCCTGCACGTCGGCACCGTTGAGGAGCGCGCCGAGTTCGGCAAGCAGATGATGGCCATCGCCGAGGAGAACTGCAAGGTCTCCGGCGGCTCCATCGTTATCTCCGACGACATCGAGTGCATCAAGGGTGCTGACTTCATCTACACCGACGTGTGGTATGGCCTGTACGACGAGGAGGTCTCGGGCGAGAACTACATGGACGTGTTCTATCCCAAGTATCAGGTCACCATGGACATGATGAACTTCGCCGGCCCCAACTCCAAGTTCATGCACTGCCTGCCGGCCACCCGCAACGAGGAGGTCGTCGACGAGGTCATGGACGATCCCGAGCGCTCCCTGTGCTGGGTCGAGGCCGAGAACCGCAAGCACTCCATCCGTGCTCTCCTTGCCGCTCTGGGCAAGCGCACCCCGCTCAACGACGAAGGTGTCGAGTACTCCGCCAAGGCCGAGCTCCACGCCGCTCTCGAGGCTCTCGAGCAGCTCTAAGCCTCTAGGCTTCTAAAAGCACGTTTGCGGGCGGCGGATGCTCGTCTCCTGTCGCCCGCTCACCGAGGTCCAAACGATTGCCTTAGTACTTTGGGCTTTGGATCTGTCCAAGACCGAGCGAAGGAGCTCATCATGAGCGACGGAAAGAAAAAGCTTTCCTTCTTGACGGTCATTTCGACCATCATCTGCGTCGTCTTCGTTTGCGAGGCCGCCGCTCCTGCTGCTGCCATTGGTAACCAGCAGTTCTTCTGGTGGATCTTCCTGATCCTGACCTTCCTGCTCCCTTATGGCATGGTTGTCGCCGAGCTCGGCACCACCTATGACGGCGAGGGCGGCATTTACGACTGGGTGCGCGATGGCCTGGGCGACAAGTGGGGCGCCCGCATTTCGTACTACTACTGGGTTAACTACCCGCTGTGGATTGCCTCGCTGGCTACCATGTTCCCCGACATTTTGGGGATGGTCTTTGGCGTCGAGTTCAATCTGATCGCCAAGATGGGTATCGATCTTGCCTTCGTGTGGATCGTCTACCTCATGGGCCGCTCCAAGGCGGCTGACTCCGAGTGGGTCCTTAACGGTGGCGCCATCATCAAGGTCGCCGTTGCCGTTATCGTCGGCGCTCTGGGCATTTGGTATGCCATGGAGAACGGTTTTGCGAACGACATGTCCGCTGCCACCTTCATGCCCGAGCTCACCAACACCAACGCTCTCGGCTACCTGTCGATCATCATCTTTAACTTCATGGGCTTCGAGGTCATCTGCACCATGACTGACGACATGGCCGATCCCGCTCGCGATATCCCCAAGGCTATCATCGTCGGTGGCCTGTCCATCGCCGTGATCTACCTGTTCGCTGGCTTTGGCATCGGCGCCGCTGTGCCGGCCGATTCCATCGACCCCGACTACGGCATGATTTTTGCCGTCCAGACCATGGTGGGCGACTCCATGATCTTCAAGGTCATCTGCATCGCCTTCCTGATCACCCTGTTCGCCAACATGGCTGCTTGGTCCTTCGGCGTCAACTCCGTCGCTCGCTATGCCGCCGAGCACGGCAACATGCCCAAGGTCTTCGCCTCGATGATCTCCAAGGACGATATGCCCAACGGCGCCAACCTGGTCAACGCCATCGTTGCCTCCCTGGTGCTGTGCCTGCAGCTGGTCCCCATCGATGCCATCTCCGAGGGTGTCTTCTGGATGCTCTTTGGCACCTCCGTTGTCTTCCTGCTGCTCACCTATATCCCGATGTTCCCGGCGTTCCTCAACCTTCGTAAGAACGACCCCAACCGTGAGCGCATCTTCACGTTCCCGTTTAAGGGCGCCATGATGAAGGTCATGCTGGCCATTCCTTGCATCGAGCTGATCCTGGCTATCGTTGCAACGCTGATCCCGTTCTCCGCCGCCGAAATTGGCGACAAGGTCCCGATGATCGTTATCTTCATCGTGCTTTTGCTCATCGGTGAGGTCGTCCGCATCGTCAGCGCTAAGGGCCGCGAGACCGAGTACAAGGGTCTCACCCCCGAGCTTGCTGCTCAGCGTCTCGCTGAGGAGGCCGAAGAGGACTAGAGCGCCCAGATTCGGGGCTCCAACCCTCCTCGCGTACAAAAGTGCGCTTCGTCGGGCTTGTCGCTCCCGACTCCGGGCACTCCGGCCTCTTTTGAGGCGTGCCCAGGCGACAGGTTTGCCAACCACTCCCTGGGGTGGGTGTGAGCTATTGCTCCGGTAACCACCGCCCACCCCAATCTCTCTCCCGTATCCTTTGTGCGTTTTGTCTCCGCGCACCAGGTTACGTCGTCGCTTGCCGGTGCGACTCCGTGAAAACCGGCGTCGGGCGCCCCGACCTTTGCCGGGGAACGGGCGCCTTTCACTCTTGGTTTTAGGCTGCGGGTAACCCGCCCGCGGCAAGCGATCGTTCGATTTGGAGGAAATCTTATGCGTACGATCACCGAGTCCGAGTCCACCCCCAAGGCCGACGGCTTCTATATGCCCGCTGAGTTCGCCCCGCAGGATCGCGTGTGGATGGGCTGGCCCCACCGCACCGACACCTGGGCCCACGGCGCCAAGCCGGCTCAGAAGCAGTATGCCGCCATCGCCCGCGCCATCGCCGAGTTCACCCCGGTCACCATGTGCGCCAACCAGGCCGACTATGCCAACTGCAAGGCCGTCTTCGAGGAGGACGAGAACGTCACTGTTATCGAGATGACCACCGATGACGCTTGGTTCCGCGACACCGCCGCTACCTATGTCATCAACGGCAAGGGCGAGAAGCGCGCCAACCACTGGCACTTCAACGCCTACGGCGGTCTTGTCGACGGCCTGTACTTCCCGTGGGATAAGGACGAGCAGATCGCCCTTAAGATGGCTGAGCTCTCCGGCTGCCGTCGCTATCGTCCCGATGACATGATCCTCGAGGGCGGCTCCATCACCGTCGACGGCGAGGGCACCCTTGTCGTGACCGACCAGTGCCTGCTTTCCCCGGGCCGCACCTGCTCTGCGGTTCTGGAGGAGGAAGAGGATCCCGAGTCCATCTGGCCCAAGTTCAAGAAGAAGTTCGAGCCCTGGAGCGAGGAGCTTCGTGCCTATATGGACGAGCATCTCAAGGATTACCTGGGTGTCGAGAAGGTCATCTGGGTCAAGGAGGGCATCGACCCCGAGGAGACCAACGGCCACATCGATGACGTCGCTACGTTCATCGCCCCGGGCGTCATGGCCTGCATCTGGACCGACAATCCCGAGTATCCGTTCTACGAGCAGTGTCACGCTGCCTACGAGACCCTCTCCAACGCCGTTGACGCCAAGGGCCGCAAGATGAAGGTCTACAAGCTCTGTATGCCCGTGAACCCGCTGTTCATGGACCAGGCTTCTTGCGACACCATCGACGCCGACGAGAACGCCGAGCCGCGCGTTGCCGACGAGCCGCTGATCGCTTCTTACATGAACTACCTGGTCACCAACCATGGCGTTATCGTTCCGCAGTACGGCGACGAGAACGACCAGCTGGCCGTTGACACGCTCCAGAAGATCTATGACGAGGTCTGGGGCGAGGGCGTCTACAAGTGCGTCGGCGTTCAGTCCGAGCAGGTCGTCTTCGGCGGCGGCAACATCCACTGCATTACCCAGCAGGAGCCGTCTGCGTAACTGTCTGTCTTCCCGAGGCACGGCACCTTGCCCTTCAATCGTCGGGCATGACCCTTAAGGTCAATGCCCTCCTCTTTCAGGGCAATCTGCCGCACCTCGGAAACCCAGCCAATCACGCAGACGCTTAATCGTCTGGCTTTCCGAGGCACCCCATCTCGCCGCTCAAACCGTCGCTTGCGTACCAAAGTACGCGGCGCTCCTCTTTCACGGCGACCTGGGGCACCTCGAAAACCCAGCCGATCAATCGGACATCGGCGGCTGGTTCGTCCGGGGCACGGCACCAGTTTGCTCAATGTCATGGTCGGCTTGGTTTTCTTTGGGCACTCCGTTGCCTCCACTTCGGAGTGCCCTTTTTCTTTGATTGAATACGCGTCTGATCTGGGATTTATTGCGGGTTAGGCCAATTGTTCGCTTGAATTTTCCAGGTCAGACGCGTCTTCAATTGCTGATAGTTTCCGGTTGCGAGCGCGGCCGTTTTGATCGGAGTATCTATGTACCAGCGTATCGTTATCTACACGCGCCTGTTCCGCGAGCGTTGGTCCAACAAATGCACCCTCTCCTCTCTTTGGGATGGCATCTGTACCGGTGACGCGGCCTGCAACCCTACCTTGGGCTGCGCCTTCGGTGCAGATGCCATCCTTTTTGCAGTAGAGGGAGCGTGCCATGGCAGGTAAGAAGTTCTCCCTGATCGAGGTCATCCTCTCGGTTATCTGTGTCGTCTTTACCATCGAGGCGGCGGCTCCGGCATCTGCCATGGGCAACGTGCAATTCTTCTGGTGGATCTTCCTTATCATCACGTTTTTGCTGCCCTATGGCCTGGTGGTGGCCGAGTTGGGTACGGCGTTCGATTCCGAGGGCGGTCTGTATGATTGGGTTCGCTTGGGTCTGGGCGACCGTTGGGGTGCCCGCTGCTCTTGGTGCTATTGGGTCAACTTTCCGCTGTGGGTGGCAAGTATCGCCTGCATGTTTCCCAGCGTTATCAACGCGGTATGGGGCGTTGAGTTTTCGCTCGGCGCTCGGATTGCCATGGAGCTTGCCTTTGTGTGGGGCGTCACGGTCATGGCGATGCAGCCGGTGGCCGAGGCCGATTGGGTCATGGACGGCGGCGCCGTCATCAAGGTGCTCATTACCGCCGTGGTGGGAATCGTCGGTATCTGGTTTGCCTGCAATAACGGCTTTGCCAACGATATGTCGTTTAAGACCTTTGTCCCCGATCTGGGAGACACTAACTCACTGACGTATCTTTCGATCATTCTATTCAACTTTATGGGCTTCGAAGTGGTCGCGACCTTTGCCAGCACGATGAAAAACCCGTCGCGCGATATTCCGAAGGCGGTTATCGCCGGTGGCGTTGCCATTGCGGCGATCTACATCATTTGCGGTATCGGCATTGGAGCCGCGGTTCCCACCGAGCAGCTTTCGCTTGATTCGGGCATTGTGGATGCAGTCGCCGCAATGGTGGGGCGCACCCACCCGCTAACGATGATCGTGGGGATGGCCTTTTTGGTGACGTTGTTCGCCAACATGATCTGCTGGAGCTTTGGCGTCAACAACGTGGCGAGCTATGCCGCGCGCCACGGCAACATGCCGCGCCCCTTTGCGCTGGTGTCCAAAAAGACCGGCATGCCCAACGGCTCGGCGCTCATCAACGGTTGTTTCGCCAGCCTGGTGCTGCTGCTCCAGATTCCGCTGGGCGAGGGCTCCGATGTCTTTTGGGTCTTCTTCTCGGTGAACGTCGTCTTTTTGCTCATGAGCTATATCCCGATGTTCCCGGCGTTTTGGCGCCTGCGCAAATACGACGATCGTTCGCGCGTGTTCCGCGCGCCCTTCGAGGGCAAGGCGCTCGCGGTGGCGCTCACGATTCCCGTGATAGAGCTCGCGCTTTCGATTGTCGCTACGATTGTGCCGCTCAACGGCTCGCCCGCCGAAATGGCAAAGTTGCCCATTCTCGTGGGTGTGGCGATCGGTGTGTTGCTGGGCGAGGTTTCGCGCCTCATATCGCGCCGCGGCCGAAGCATCGACAATCCCGGCGTTGGCGTGTGTGGAAAACGCAAATCGTGAGGGGGTTCGGTTTGGCGGTGCGGGACTCAAAAACGGGTTAGCTCCCAAGTTAACAAATTGCTGCGAGGATCACTGCGGCAATCGTGAAGGCTATGCTAGCGGTTGCGCTGCTCGATATCAGAGGAGAGCTTAGGTGCAAAGTAGGGGATGTGACCCAGGTAGGGACAGCTGTCATTGCGCTCCTTAACGATGCAAGGAACGTCATCGTAGGTCATCGTCGAACCGATCTTGGCGATTGCCTTGGCGGCGGGGGCAACGATAAACTTGAGCGGTGCAATTGGCGCCACGGCATCTCCTTTCGACCTTTGTGCGTGTTGGATGTTTCTATCACAACCGTAACACGAAATCAAGCAAGTTGTGCATGGGGTGAGGATAGTATGAGTTTTGCATTCTATGTCTATACGATTCTCATCATGGGCGTTGGATTTGTGACGGCATCAACGGCACTCGTTGTATGGCTTATGACGCGCCGCCGCGATTGTTTGGTAGCAGCTTCAGGCTTTCTGCTTTACATCTTTGATATGTCGGTAATCTTTTTTGATGAGTACAATCGGCTCAAATATGACTATACGGTGACGTTTGATGAACCGCTCCAGCATCCATTGCTCCGCTGCGTGCTGGGTATTGCGATTCTCGCGTGTATATGGCTTTGGGTTACGTTGCGTCTGCGCGACAAGGTGACGCTTGCGCGCGTGGCCGCATTCGTCGGGCCAGTCGCCGTGCTTCAGTTTGCTCTGGTGCCGCGCACGGGCTTTGCCAGCCATGTCCAGCAATATCTCTTTTGGCTCACGTGTGATTTGGGGACAATATTCTGCCTGGCATATGCCTACATCCGTTATCGCAAGACAGAGAAATTACATGCTTGGTGCCGAGGAGTACGTCTCCATTGACGTTGTGTCGCTATTTCCGCGTAGTCCCGCGGCGCCTGCCATGACCGAGCGTCAAAAAATCGAGATGGTCATCGAGCTGTCCAGACTCGCCTCGGGCCTTCATGGCATCGGTGTTACCTTGGGTGACTGGAATCCCCGCAACATTATGGCACGGCGGAGGAGCGCCTTGACGCACGCACATGGGCGCGCCTGCTCGATCGTTATCTATCCGAGACAGTTGTGTGCAAGCGTGGTCATCTGTATCACGCTTCGCAGGATGAATGTCCCTATTGTCGAGGAGGGCGCGCCGTGCTGGCTCGTCTTGGTTAAATCAGTTCGGACTGTCTTGGAGAAAGCCCATGAGGTGACACGCAGACTAATCCTGCGTGTCACCTCCGTACATATAGACGATAAATCCGTCTCCGGTATCCTGGCTGTGATCCTCGAGGATGCGCTTCATGTTGAGGTGCTCGTAAAACTGCCAGTCGGAGTTGCAGTCGCTCATCAGGAAGAATTTGCTGCAGCCGGCCTTGGCGAGCTCAGCGCGTGCAAGGTTGATGAGCGCGCGGCCGAGTCCCTTGCCCTGCCATTCGGGCACGATGATGATCAGGTTGAGCTGGCCCTGGGCATATTCGTTGCCCGTGGCGGCAAAGCGGTCGGCTGTGGCCTTTTCGCGGCTATCGCCAAAGAGTGAGCCCTCGAGTTTGGCATCGGCGGTCTTTGCCATCTCGGTTGCCTGGATAAACAGCTCGTTGTAGCAGGGCTCCCACGTGGGATTGGTGCGCGGCTTGCCGTCATCGAAGATGCCGATGCAGCAGGCGGCGATGATGCGGCCCTCGGCTTCGGCAACGAGCGCGATGGGGGAGCGCTGCATCTGCATGGCGATGTTAAAGCGGGCGCAAAAATCAGCTGCTTCGACGTCACCGCGGTTGCGCAGCGTATTGCACCACAGCTGGTTGTAGATGGCGGCGATGCCGTCTAGGTCGTCAAGCGTGGCGGCGCGCAAACTTACGTTGTCTAGGCTCATGGAGGCTCCTTCCAAGATGGGTCAGGCCATCTATGAGTGTGACATGGACGCGGGGTCGCCGCATCAACCATTCGGCAGACGACCTCCGATCCCTCGGGGACGGAGAGGTAGTCAATGGACGTTCTTAAACGACTAGTCAAACAAGAACGTCCCAAACGACTAGTCATTTAAGAACGTCCCAATGACTATGCTTGCACTTTAGCGTACGACAGCGGATAATGCCGAGCATTCGAGAATTCGCCAATTGTTTTCGTTGATTGATCAAGGAGGCCCCGTATGGCCATGGAATTCAAACGTAGGCTCCCGATCCCCATGGAGATCCGCGAGGAAATGCCGCTTTCCGCCGAGCTTACTGCCAAGAAGCAGGCGTTCGACGCCGAGGTCGCCAAGGTCTTTACCGGCGAGGACGCACGCAAGGTGCTCATCATCGGCCCGTGCTCTGCCGACCGTGAGGATTCGGTTCTCGAGTACATGAACCGCCTGGCCAAGACCGCCGAGGAGGTCAAGGACAAACTCATCATCATTCCGCGCGTCTACACCAATAAGCCGCGCACCAAGGGCACCGGCTACAAGGGCCTTCTGCACAATCCCGATCCCGAGGCGCCCGATGATCTGCTCGAGGGCGTCAAGGCCATCCGCCATATGCACCTGCGCGTCATCGAGGAGACGGGCTTCTTCACCGCCGATGAGATGCTTTACCCGTCCAACTACCAGTACCTCGTCGACCTGTTGAGCTACGTCGCCGTGGGCGCTCGTTCGGTCGAGAATCAGGAGCATCGCCTGGTGTCGAGCGGCATTTCGGTGCCCGTGGGCATGAAAAACCCCACTGCCGGTTCCACCACCGTCATGCTCAACTCCATCTACGCCGCTCAGGCTCACCAGAGCTTTATCTACCGCAACTGGGAGGTCGAGTGCGACGGCAACCCGCTCGCGCACGCCGTCATGCGTGGCTACATCGGCCTCGACGGTCGTACTTACCCCAATTACCACTACGAGCACCTGGAGCGTCTGGCCGAGCGCTATACCGAGCACGCCGGCTACGCCAGCCCCGCGGCGATCATCGACTGCAACCACGACAACTCCGGCAAGCGACCGCTTGAGCAGTATCGCATTTGCAAAGAGGTGCTCGACAGCTGCCGTCGCAACGAGTCCATCTCCAGGCTGGTCAAGGGCTTTATGATTGAGTCCTACCTGGAGGACGGCAATCAGCCGGTTGACGGCGGCGTCTTTGGCAAGTCCATCACCGACCCGTGCCTGGGCTGGGAAAAGACCGACTACCTCATCCACGAGATCGCGGCGCGAATTTAGTTGCGCGGTTTTACCAAACCGCGTAACCAGTTGACGCTGTAAACCCGCCAAAGCGGCAATCTGCCTTTCGGCTTCGGCGGCATGACCAAAAGGTCAATGCCGCCTCGCTTCAAGGCACCTTGCTCGCTCTGGCGGGTTTTCGCTCATA
>CABVDE010000023.1 GCA_902496945.1 uncultured Collinsella sp. | reverse complement strand
GGCTCGTGCGGAACTCGCGATCGACCAAATACCAAAGCCCTCGGAATTTAGGATACATGGTTGGAGTCGCTCTGCTGCAAAATTCATCGGTTAGTGACCTATTTCGCTTCCCATGTCGATACATCTTCACCACCGGATTAATAAAAAGAAGTACCGCTTGGGGGCGGTACTTCTTTTTGAAAGCGCGTGCGTGTTGTGACCTTGGTGGTTCCCAATTACAGGCCGCAGGCTGCTTTGAGTTCTTTGACTCGGTTGGTCTGCTCCCAGGTGAAGTCGGCGTCTTCTCGGCCGAAGTGGCCGTAGGCTGCCGTCTTTTCGTAGATGGGGCGACGCAGGTCTAGATCGCGGATAATTGCGCCCGGGCGCAGGTCGAAGGTTTTCTCCACGGCTTCGACGATCTTGTCGTCGGCGACCTTTGCGGTACCGAATGTGTCGACCATGATTGAGAGGGGCTTGGAAACGCCGATGGCGTAGGCAAGCTCGACTTCGCAGCGGTCGGCCAGACCGGCGGCGACCACGTTCTTGGCTACCCAGCGTGCGGCGTATGCGGCGGAGCGGTCAACCTTGGTGCAGTCCTTGCCGCTAAAGGCACCGCCGCCGTGACGGCCGTAGCCGCCGTAGGTGTCGACGATGATCTTGCGGCCGGTGAGGCCCGTGTCGCCCATGGGGCCGCCCACGACAAAGCGACCGGTGGGGTTCACGTAAATGTCGGCGTTATCCCACGGCATGTTCTCGGCAGCCATGACCGGGGTGATGACGTGCTCAATGAGGTCGGCCTTGATCTTGCCCATGTCCTCGATCTCGGCGGCGTGCTGCGTGGATATGACGACGGTCGTGACCTCGACGGGCTTGCCGTCCTCGTATCGCACGGTGACCTGGGTCTTACCGTCGGGACGCAGGTAGGGCAGGGTGCCATCGTGGCGTACGGCAGCCAGGCGCTCGGCCAAGCGGCTTGCCAGGTAGTGCGGCATGGGCATGAGGGTCTTGGTCTCGTTGGAGGCGTAGCCGAACATCATGCCCTGGTCGCCGGCGCCGATCAGGTCGATCGGGTCGGTGGTGGCGCCGGTCTGGGTCTCGAAGGACTCGTCGACGCCCTGGGCGATGTCGGGGGACTGCTCGTGGATAAGGCTCATAACGCCGCAGGTATCGCAGTCAAAACCGAACTTGGCGCGGTTGTAGCCGATGCGGCGGATAACACCACGGGCAATCTCCTGCACGTCGACGTAGGCCTGGGTGCGGATCTCGCCGGCAACGATAACGGTGCCGGTAGTCACGAGGGTCTCGCAGGCGCAACGAACGTTCTCCACGTTGGCGGGCACGCCGTTGGGCGCGATGTAGCCCTGCTCCTGAAGCTCTATTTCTTTGGCGAGGATTGCGTCGAGGACGGCGTCACTGATCTGGTCAGCGATCTTATCGGGATGACCTTCGGTCACCGACTCCGACGTAAAAACAAAGGACCCGTGTTGGGGTGGGATGGAACGAAGTTCTTCTGACATGATTGTCCTTTCAAAAACGTGTCCCGGCGACCGTTACCATTCCGCCGGGCTCTCTATGCAAGCGCACATCATAGCGCGTAAATCAAACATTCACACCCTTTTCGCACCTACTCATTGGGGACAGACTTAAACCATCAGCCTATGGGACACTCCTCTTTAGCCGGCTTCGAAGAACATCCAACGACTGGTCATTTAAGTCTGTCCCCAATGACTACGGCGACTGGGTCGGTGCCCTTTGTGCGGAGGTTGCTTTGATGCTTTATACTGGTGCGGTTAGACATCCATCCTGCAATCGAGGAGACTTCCATGGCATCAGACGTTCGCGTCCGCTTTGCACCCTCACCGACGGGCAAGCTGCACATCGGCGGCGCCCGCACCGCTATCTATAACTGGGCTTTCGCCCGCGCAAACGGCGGCACGTTCATCCTGCGCATCGACGACACCGACCCCACCCGCTCCACCGACGAGAACACGCAGATCATCCTGCGCGCCATGCGTTGGCTGGGCCTGGACTGGGACGAGGGTCCCGAGGTGGGCGGCGACTTTGGCCCCTACGCCCAGACCGAGCGCCTGGACCTGTACAAGCAGGCCGCCCAGAAGCTTTGGGACGAGGGCAAGGCCTATCCCTGCTTCTGCACCAAGGAGCAGCTCGACGCCGATCGCAAGGCCGCGCAGGAGCGCAAGGACCCCTTCCAGGGCTACCAGCGCCGCTGCCGCGATCTTGATCCCGAGGAGGCCCGCCGTCGTATTGAGGCCGGCGAGTCCTACGTTCTGCGTATCAAGGTCCCCGAGGACCGCGGCGACGTCGTCATCCACGACGCCGTCCACGGCGAGGTGACCTTCGACACCAAAGAGCTCGACGACTTCGTCATCTTCCGCTCCGACGGCACGCCCACGTACAACTTCGCGACCGTCGTCGACGACGCCATGATGAAGATCACCCATGTCATCCGCGGCGACGACCATCTGTCCAACACGCCGCGCCAGGTCATGGTCTACGAGGCCCTCGGCGCGCCTGTGCCCACGTTCGCCCACATCTCCATGATCCTGGGCGCCGACGGCAAGAAGCTCTCCAAGCGCCACGGCGCCACCTCGGTGGAGGAGTACCGCGACGCTGGTTACCTGTCCGACGCCTTCGTCAACTACCTGGCGCTGCTCGGCTGGTCGCTCGACGGCGAGACCACGATCATCCCGCGCGATGTCCTGGCCAGCAAATTCTCGCTCGACCGCATCTCCAAGAACCCGGCGACCTTCGACCCCAAGAAGCTTGATTGGGTCAACGCCGAGTACATCAACAGCATGTCCGACGCGCAGTTTGCCGACGAGATCATGGTCCCCGAGCTGCACGAGGCCGGCCTCATCGAGGGCAACGTGGAGTATGGCGAGGACTGGATTGACGCGCTCGCTGCCATCGTCAAGCCGCGCACCAAGATGCCGGCCGATGCCGTAACCGTCGCCGCTCCCATCTTTGCCACGGCCGAGACGCTCGAGTATGACGAGAAGTCCGTCAACAAGGGCCTGGTCAAGGAGGGCATGGGCGCCATTCTGGACGCCGCCAAGGCCGCGCTCGAGGGCGTGGACGAGTGGACCGCCGCCAACATCGACGCCGCACTTGAGCCGCTGCCCGAGCAGATGGACCTCAAGAAGCGCGTGGTGTTCCAGGCCGTGCGCGTCGCCGTCTGCGGCAACATGGTAAGTCCTCCGCTGGGTGAGACCATGGCGCTCGTCGGCCGCGACGACTGCCTGGCGCGCATCGACTGCGCCCGCACGATGGCGCTGTAATTTCTGCGCAAACGTATGTATCCGAGCCCCGTTCACCCCGAGCGGGGCTCTTGTTTCTGTACCGATCGAGTGGGTTGGTGGAACAAACACTACTGATTAATTTTGTCCCACTACATCGCAGATCCGGATCGTTAGAGGTGGTGTATGGCTCAACAACTTTCGCTGTTTGGTTCGCCGGAACCGGAGGAAGCTCCGGAGTCCGCGAACCCTGCCGCCCCAACCAATCCCAAATCAGCGCCTGAGCCCATCGCCGCCTACGCGAGTGTGGTTCTCGACATCCCGACCCGTGCGCTGTCCGAGCCGTTTGCCTATGGCATCCCCGAACCCCTCGCCAGCGAGGCGCAGATCGGATCCACGGTCCTGGTCCACTTTGGCAACCGCGCAGCCGCGGGCTATATCGTCGACATTGCGCACGAGCTGGGCGACCTGCAGGGCAACAACTCCCTTGACCCCGCGCGCATCAAGCCCATCGAGGCTATCCTCAGCAAACCGCTCTTTACCGCCGAGGCTGCCCGTATCGCGCACTGGATGAGCCGCGAGTATGTCGCGACGCTTTCCGAGTGCCTGCGCCTGTTCTTGCCACCGGGCGGAAGCCCGCGCGTGGTCAAGGGCGACGACGGCGCGTGGACTGTCGAACGCCCCGCCGTTAAGCCTATCCAAAATCGCTGGGTCATGCTCACGCCCGAGGGCTTCGACTATACGCCGCCCAAGACAGCGGTCCGCCAGCGCCAGCTCATCGAGGCGCTGCAGTGCGGTCCGGTCACGACGCGCGACCTCAACCTGCTCTACAACAGCATGTCGGCGACCATTAAGGCGCTCGAAAAGCGCGGCGTCGTGGTGGTGGAGGAGCGCCGTGCGTGGCGTGGCTGCAGCGAGCAGACCACGCTGTCCTCGGCAAGCGGCAAGGCGCCGGTCTCCCTTACCTGTGGCCAGCAGCAGGCGCTCGCGCAGATTGAGCGCGCCCGTTTGGATGCCCATGGCGACGTGGTGCTGGTCGATGGTGTCACCGGCTCCGGCAAAACCGAGGTCTACCTCTCCGCTATCGAGCGCGTGCTCGCGGCCGGACGCTCGGCCTGCGTGCTGGTGCCCGAGATCTCACTGACGGCGCAGACCGTCGGCCGCTTCCGCTCGCGCTTTGGCGAGACGGTCGCCGTGTTCCATTCGCGCCTTTCGGCCGGCGAGCGCCTGGACCAGTGGGACATGGTCGCCAGCGGCGCCGCACGCGTGGTCGTCGGTGCCCGTTCGGCGCTTTTTTGCCCGCTCAGCGACCTGGGTCTCATCATCATCGACGAGGAGCACGAGACCAGTTACAAGCAGGGCTCCAGCCCGCGCTACCACGCGCGCGAGGTGGCGGCCGAGATGGCGCGCCGCTACCGCTGCCCGCTCGTGCTGGGCTCTGCCACGCCTTCTGCCGAGGCCCTCGACCGCTGCCGCCGTGGTACGTATAATGGTGCCACCTGGACGCGCGTCGAGATGCCCGAGCGCCCGGGGCACGCGGTCCTGCCCACGGTTCGCATTGCCGACCTGCGCCGCGAGTTCTCGCACGGCAGCCGTTCCATGTTCTCAAAACCTCTGATGGAAGGCTTGGAGCGTGTGGTCGAGCGCCGCGAAAAGGCCGTGTTGCTGCACAACCGTCGCGGTTTTGCGCCGTTCCTGATGTGCCGCGAATGTGGTTGCGTGCCCACCTGCAACCACTGCTCCACCGCGCTCACGTACCACGAGCGCACACATACGCTGCAGTGCCACACCTGCGGTTCTTCCTGGCGCGTGCAGCCCTATCCGGCGCCCACGAGCCGCTGCCCCAAATGCGGCAGCCGCTACTTGGCAAAAATGGGCCTGGGTACGCAGCAGATCGAGGACGCACTGCATCAGATACTGCCCGACGACGTCGCCATCATTCGCATGGACGCCGATTCCACGCGTGGCAAGGATGCGCACAAAAAGCTGCTCGAGCAGTTCGATGCCGCCGATTGTGCCGTGTTGCTGGGCACCCAAATGATCGCCAAGGGCCTCGATTTTCCCGAGGTCACGCTCGTTGGTGTGGTCAATGCCGACTTTGCCCTCAAACTGCCGGACTTCCGCGCAGGGGAGCGAGCCTACGATCTGCTGGAGCAGGTGGCGGGGCGTGCCGGTCGCGGCGATCGCCCCGGCGAGGTCATCATCCAGACCTACCTGCCCGAGGACCCGGTCATCCGCGCCGTCACCGAGCACGACCGCTCGATCTTTACCGACTTCGACCTCGACCAACGCCGTGATGCGCTGTATCCGCCGTTCGTGCGCCTGGTCAATATCTTGGTGTGGTCGGTAAATCGAGACGACGCCCAGGGCTACATCGGGCGCATCGCAAAGCTTCTCAAGCGCCGCTGGCATGCTGCCGCGCCCGATTTTTTGCGAGAGGGGAGTGCGGTGCCGCAGGTGCTGGGCCCGGCTTCGTGTGTAATCGAGAGGACCAAGGACCGTTATCGCTTCCACCTGCTTGTGAAGTCACCCGTGGGGTACCATGTCTCTGATGATATTGACGCCTGCCTTAAAGAGGTGGGCTCCGTGCGCGGCGTGAGCGTGAGCGTTGACGTCGACGCCTATGATTTGATGTAACAACCCGAAAGGATGGCCATGGAAGCCAACGGAATCGTACTTTCGCCCGACCCACGTCTGCGCCAGGAGTGCGCTGTCATCGAGGAGATCACCCCGGCGATCGAGGCGCTTGCCGAGAAGATGAAGAAGATGATGTTCGAGAACGGCGGCTGCGGTCTGGCTGCCCCGCAGATCGGCGAGCTCATTCAGCTCGTCACCATCGACTGCGATTACAGCGACAAGAACGACTACGACCCTTACGTGCTCATCAACCCTGTCATTGTTGAGCAGAGCGACCATCTGGTGCCGTTTAGCGAGGGCTGCCTTTCCATTCCTGGCATTAGCTGCGAGATCGAGCGTCCCGACCATGTCGTCGTCGAGGCGTACGACCTGGATGCCAACCTGATTCGCTACGAGGCCACGGGCGACCTGTTCTGCGTGTGCCTGCAGCACGAGATCGATCACCTGCACGGCAACACCATGTTCGAAAGGCTGAAGCCGATGCAGAGGATCAAGGCGGTCAAGGAGTACCAGGACGCCCTGGCCCGCGGCGCTCGACCGGGCGAGACTGAATAGGTTAATTGTCCGTCCCTGGGATGGGGCCCACACATATCATCCCGTGCTCAAACATTCTCGCTTTGCTGCGAAACTGCGCGCGGGACGATATGTGTGGGCCCCATCCCAGGGACTACGTTGTTGCTCTTCGTTTCGCCCGGGTGCCGTCGGGCCAGGGAGGGGCGTCTTCGCTGATAATTGCTTTGTTGGAAGAGCTGCTTTTATGCAGCTCTTTCTTTGGTTTTGGGTATATTTGTCTTTGTTGAACTGTTCTTGCGGCTGGGTGCGTTTGCGACCTGGAACGCTTTTTTGTAGCCGTCTCGGCTCGTTATTGAGAGGAGACTAACTGTTATGCGTATTGTGTTTATGGGTACGCCGGATTTTGCGGTGCCTTCGTTGAGTTCGCTTGTTGAGGCTGGAAATGAGATTGCGCTGGTTGTTACTCGTCCTGATGCTGTTCGTGGGCGTGGTAAAAAGCTTGAGCCGTCTCCTGTTAAGGCTCGCGCGCTGGAGTTTGGCTTGCCCGTTGTTGAAGCTAATCGCATGACGTCTGAGGTTGTTGAGGCGCTCAAGGCCGCCCAGGCCGATATTTTCTGCGTGGCTGCGTATGGCTGCATTTTGCCTGATGAGGTGCTGCATATGGCGCCGCTTGGTATTGTGAATGTTCATGCTTCGCTGTTGCCTCGTTGGCGTGGCGCTGCTCCTATCCAGCGGGCCATTCTTGCTGGCGACGAGGTCGCCGGTGTTTCCATTATGCGAATTGGGCATGGCGTGGATACGGGCGCTTATTGTGCTCAGGCGTACACATCGGTTGCCGGTAAGCATGCCGAGGCGCTGACTATGGAGCTTGGCGAGCTTGGCGGTAAGTTGCTGGCCGATACGCTTCCTTCGCTTGCCGATGGCTCGGCCGTATGGACTGAGCAGGACGAGTCGCTTGTCACCCATGCTGCCAAGATTTCTAAGCAGGAGATGCGTCTGGATCCGCAGATGACGGCGCTCGATTGCGTGCGCCATGTGCTTGCTTCGTCCGATACCGCTCCTGCTCGTTGCGTGATTGCCGGCAAGACCGTGCGTGTCCTCGATGCTGCGCCGGCTGATGTGTCGCTTGGCGAGGGCGCTGCTGACATTAAGTCCAAGCGTGTTTACCTGGGCCTTTCCGATGGCGCGGTTGAGCTGCTCGAGGTTAAGCCCGACGGTAAGCGGGCGATGGCTGCCTCTGCTTGGGCTGCCGGTCTGCAGGGTGCCGATCTCACGTGGGGAGCCCTCTCATGAGTAAACCGTCTCCCGCCCGCAAGCTTGCGCTCGATGTGTTGATGGAGGCCGATCGCCGCAGCATGTACGCGCGTGACGTGCTCTCCTCCCGTGCCTCGGCCAAGGCCATTGACCAGCGCGATTCTGCTTTTGCCGCTCGTTTGGCGCTCGGTGTTGCCGCCACGCAGGGCATTTTGGATGAGTTGCTCGATCAGTTTTTGGATAAGCCCAAAAAGGTCGCGCCGCGCGTTCGCATGGCGCTTCGCATCTCGGCCTTCGAGATGCTCTACCTGCATACGCCGGGCCGCGTTGCCGTGAGCCAGGGTGTTGAGCTGGTTCGCTGCGGTGCTAAGTCTGCCGCGGGCCTGGCTAACGCGGTGCTGCACAAGGTTGCGGACAACGTTGAGGAGTTTGCTGTTGCCGCGGATGGCGATGAGGCCGAGCGCCGTTTGGTTCGTCTGTCGCGCGTGATGGGCCTTCCTCGCTGGCTGTGTGCTCGCCTGATGGCTGCTTTTGATACGCCCGAGGGAGCGCTTAACTTTGCCGGCAATTTGGCCCCCGCGCCGCTTGCGCTGCACGACAACGCGTTTGTGTCCAAGCCTGATTCGTATATCGCCCAGCTGGTGGCTCCGGTGTTCCCGGGCTGCCATGCGCCGGTCGATGCGCAGGTCACGGTGGCGTCGGGCGTGTTCGAGCGTGCTGCGGCCGTTGCTTCGGACCTGAATGCTCAGCTTATTGCGACTGCTGCGACGCGCCCCGGGTGCTGCCTGGAGATCGGTGCCGGACGCGGCACTAAGACCTATGTGATGATGTGTCAGGCCAAACGTGCCGGCTATGAGCGCCAACATACGGCACTTGATTTGCATGATCGCAAGTGCGATCTGAATCTCGCGCGCCTTTACAAGGCGGGTATTGCTGGTGTTCGCACAGTCTCTGGCGATGCCTGCGAGCTCAATGAGGTGCTCACGTCATTTGATGCCATGCTTGGCGAACCTGTTAAGTTCGACACGGTCTTTATCGATGCGCCGTGCTCTGGTACCGGGACCATGCGTCGTCACCCCGAGATTCCGTGGCGTTTAACTGAGAATGACGTTACGACCGAGCTGCCCAAACTGCAGCTGATGATGCTCAAAGAGGCGGCTGCCCGCGTGGCTGCCGGCGGCGAGCTCATCTATGCGACGTGCTCGGTTTTTGACGAGGAGAACACGCAGGTCGTGGATGCGTTCCTGACTTCACCCGAGGGCGCCGACTTTAGCGTAGCACCGCTCTCCGAGGCCCAGATCCTGCAGCTGCCCGATTTTTTGCAGGCCAAGAAGCTGGTAACCGTCCGCCAAAACGACCGTGGCCTCTTCCAAAGCGTGCCGGTAAACGCCGACTCCTACGACGGCCACTTCTGCGCCAGACTGGTACGTAAGTAACTACTAAGTTGCGGTGGAATAGTTCCTATTTGGCCGTTCGATGGGCTGATTCAGAAACTATTTAACCGCAAGTTACGAAGGCGGCCTTGCGACTGGTGTTGTCGCAGGGCCGCCTTCGTGCATTTTGCTGTTGCCGGGCGTTAGTGGCTGTGCGGGCAGTTGGCGCAGCAGCCGCTGGTGGCGCTGGTGCTGGAACCACCGCTCCGCTGGTCGGTGTTGTAGAAACCGCTGCCCTCAAACTTAATGCCGCTGGCCGAGAATGTCTTGGCCGCCGGAGCGCCGCAGTTCGGACAAACGACCTCGGGCGTCTCGGACATGGGGTGCTCAACCTCAAACACGTTGCCGCAACTTGAGCACTTGTAATCGTAGCGCGCCATAATACTTCCTTTTCAGCACAAAGCGGGCAGATCGCTCTGCCCGCTTAATTTCAAACGTCTGTAACTGTACCCTATATCGGGGGTTTTATCACGCTTCGCCCCAGAATCTATGGGTGTTGCGCAGGAGCTGTGCAGTTTTGTCCTCGGCAGCCTCAACGTCCGCCTCGTTTGCCTGCCAGGTCCAGTTGCCCGTGGCCACACCCGGCACATTCATGCGCGCGTCATCGCCCAGCCCCAGGACATCCTGCAACGGCATCATCACAAGGGCAGCGTCGCTTTCCAGCGCGTCGCCCATCAGCTTGCTCGCCAGCTCAACGCCGCTCGGCTCGTCACCGCCCGCAAAGGAGCGCGTGCACCAACCGGCAAGCGTCGACGTGTCGTGCGTCGAGGTATATAGGATCTTGCCCGGCGTGGGGTGCACGCCGCAGCGGACGTCGTAATCGCTAAACTCCAGCACGTCCATGCCGGGGAAGCCGCAGGTCGAAGCCATGGCGCGCACGCCGGGCGTCAGATAGCCCAGGTCCTCGGCAATAAAGTTGAGCGGCCCCAGTTCGTCATAGGCGGTCTGGAACAGGTCCTTGCCCGGGCCCGCCAGCCAGCGACCATCGGAACAAGCCTGGCCCGCGGGGATGCTAAAGTAGCTGTGGAAGCCCAAGAAGTGGTCCAGACGCACGCGGTCGTACAGCGAGAACGCGCGGCGCAGGCGATCCATCCACCAGCGATAGCCGTTCTCCTTCATGTGGTCCCAACGGAAGGTCGGGTTGCCCCACATCTGGCCTTCGGGCGCAAAGTTATCGGGCGGCGCGCCGGAGATCTCGATCGCCTTGCCAGTATCGGACAGCCAGAAGTTCTCGGGCTCGCTCCACGCATCTGCCGAATCGTCCGAAACGTACATCGGAATATCGCCAATGACCTCGATACCCTTCTTGTGCGCGTAGTTCATGAGCTCACACCAGGCTAGGTCAAAGCGGTACTGCATGTACGCCTGAAGCTCGGCCTCGTCGTGGAAGCGGTTGTCATCGATCAGATGCTCGTTATAGTGCGCGACATCGGCCGGCCAATCGTGGCGCGACTCGCCCTCAAAGTACTTCTTAACGCCCATGTAGACGCAATACTTCTCGAGCCAATCGGCATTGCGATGTTTAAACGCGGTGTAGAGCGGATCGGCATCCTCGCCGCCGCGTGTCTTCCAAGCCTCAAAGTCGGCCGCCAGCTCCTCTTGGCTCTCGGGCAGCAGGTCAATATTGCCTGCAAAGGCCGAAGGCCCAGCGTAAGGAGAGCGGAAGAAGTCCGTCGGGTTTACGGGCAGGACCTGCCAGTAGCGCATGCCCATAGCGGCCAGATGGTCGATAAAGCGACGCGTGGGGGCACCGATCGTGCCGGGCTTACCGTCGTCGGTCGGCACCGAGGTGATGTGACAGACGACGCCCGCACCGTGATCGAGCGGCTCCTGCAAGCGCTGCTCGGCGTGGTGATAGATAATCGACGAACCCAGCGGATACAAGTCGAGTGTGACTGTGCCGTTGTGAATCACACACTCGTGGCCACTGATTACGTCGCTCGCGCATTCGCCGAGCGCCGGGATTGTCACGCGGTGTGAATTGCGCAGGCTGCGGTTGATGATGACGGTCGCGGACTCGCCATCCTTGCCCGTACGGTTATAGGCCAGCACCTCGTCGTTGAGCGCGAAGGCCTTGATCTCGCCATCGATCATAAACGGCAACGCGCGGCGCACGGCAGATGCGTTCTTGACGATCGCGAGCGTATCGAAGTCGTGCAGGTCTTCCTTGGTCGGCATGGTGCGGCGGTTGCCCGGATCGGTGAGACCCTCCAGGCCGTACTCGTCACCGTAGTAGATCGAAGGCACGCCGGGGAAGGTCATCTGCATGAGCGTGGCGAGCCAAAAACGGCTTTTGGCCAGGCCCATCGCGTTCTCGTCCAGGCGCCATTTGCTGCGCTCGCACTCGGGCAGCTGCGACTCGTCGGGGCCGCCGCCGAGCACCGAGATGATGCGCGGGCGGTCGTGGCTCGACAGCAGGTTGAGTGCGCAAGACAGGGCCTCGCGTGGATAATTCTCGCGCAGGGTCTCGATATCCTCGGCGGCCTCGTAGGCGTTCTTGTAGCCCATCAAAAAGCCGATGACCATGTCGCGGAAGGGGTAATCCATAGCAGAGTCCAGCTCGGAGCCCTGCAGGTAGCGGCGTAGATGACCGTAGCTAATCTTGTTTGAGGCGTCTTCCCAGACCTCGCCGAGCAACAGTGCGTCAGGCTTTTCGGCGAGCACGGCCTTCTTGATCTCGGCCAGGAAGTCGTCAGAAAGCTCGTCTGCGACGTCTAGGCGCCAGCCATGAGCTCCGGCGCGCAGCCACTTGCGGATCACGCCGTCCTTGCCCAGGAGCTTCTCGCGCACCAGCTCGGAATTCTCGTTGATGGCGGGCATATTGCCCACGCCCCACCAGCAGTCGTACGAGCCGTCCTCGTGGAAGGTAAACGCATCGCGCCACGGCGAATCCTCGCTCTGCCACGCGCCCACGCCGGGGTAGTTGCCATAGCGGTTGAAGTAGATCGAGTCGTCGCCCGTATGGTTGAAGACGCCGTCAAGGATGATGGAAATGCCCAGCTTCTCGGCCGCCTCGCACAGTTCGGTAAAGTCCTGCTCGGTGCCCAGAATCGGGTCGATCTTAGTGTAATCGGCGGTGTCGTAGCGGTGATTACTTGCGGCCTCAAAGATGGGGTTGAGGTAGATAGCCGTAAAGCCCAACTCGGCGATGCGAGGCAGGTCTTCCTGAATGCCCTTAAGCGAGCCGCCGTAAAAGTCCCAGGTCTTGATGGAACCGTCCTCGGCGCGCTCGTACACGGGCGGCTCGTTCCAGTCCTCGACCATCCGGCGCTGAATGCCCTTGCGCGGTTTTTCGAGTTCGGCCATTGTGCGCTCGCGCCAATGCTCGTCACGGGCGTAGCGGTCGGGGAAGATCTGATACACCATGCCGCGCTCGTACCAGGTGGGGCGGTTCTCGCGGTGCTTATAGACGGTGATCTGGAAGGACGGCACCTCGGCATAATCGTAGGTTACGCCCTCGCCGCCGGTGCGGCCCTGCGGCGCGCCCAGGCGAACCTCGGGCTGGCCCTTGATATTGCATATAAAGCTATACCAGACAAGACATGGCTTGGCGCACTCAAGCTCACCGGTAAAGATGCCGTCGCCCTCGTGCTCCATGGGGATAAGGGCCTCGCCGATGCCATCGACCCAGGTACGCAGGGTGAGTGTTGCCTGGTTGGGATCGGCGTCCTCCAAAATCACCGAAAGCGAGAGGGTCGTTCCTGTGGTCACAGCGCCAAACGGAGTGCGAAACTGCGGAAGGCGGCTGTTGTGAATCAATCTCATAGTACGGTCCAGTTCTATACAGTCATGGCCAACTGGCCATGGGCTTAACGCACAGAACTTAAGTATATCGTTGCACTGTAGTTGCATAAACTACAGCCGCTCATTATCGGCGAACGGTTGTGCTAGTAAATCGTTTTACCATCCAAATTATTGCGGTATTCGAAAACGCCAGACGACTACTATTTGTAGCCAGCCATAAAGTACCCCGGTTTACTACGATAAAATGATTGATCACAACCACAGTCATTTTGGTGATATTAAAACCGCAGGTAGAAGCGTCGCCAGTTTCTTGGATTGCTCGCCGTGGTCGGCCGGAGCCTTTTTGTCGTAGTAAACCGGCTGTCTTTTGTGTTTTGCGTTCATAGCAAGGGGGCGCCTTGTTGGGGCGCCCCCTTGGTTGGGTGAGAACTCGGTTTTTGGATCGTCCGGATTAGCGGCGCTTACGGGTGGCCGTTGCCTTGCGGACGGACGTCTTCTTGGACGGGGCCTTTTCCTCTGCCGGAGCGGCGGGGGAAATCGGGGTCTTCTTGGCAGGCTCGGGCTTAGCCTCTGCCTTCGGGACGGCCTTGACCTCAGCGGCCTTCGGAGTCGGCTTGGCCTCGGCCTTCGGAGCGACCTCGGGCTCGGCGGACTTCGGTGCCGGATCGGCCTTTACTTCGGTCTTGGCCTCAACTTTGGCCTCTGCCTTGGGAGCTGCCGCCTTGGTCGTGGTCTTCTTGGTCGTCGTGGTGCGCTTGCGCGTGGTGGTCTTTGCGGACGACTTGGCTTCGGCTGCGGGCTCTGCCTTAACCTCGGCGGGCGCCTCCTCGACCTTGACGGCCGGCTTTGCAACTGCTTCGGGGGCGGCCTTCCTCGTGGCGGCCTTGGTGGTCGTCGACTTAGTTGCCGTAGCCTTCTTGGCGGCCGTGGTCTTGGTCGCGGTCGTCTTCTTGGCAGCGGTCTTTGCCGGAGCCTTGGCGGCCGGCTTGGCCTCAGCGGCAGGAGCCTCGGCCTTTACCTCGGGAGCGACCTCGGCCTCGGCGGCCTTCTTGGCAGCGGCGGTCGTGCGCTTGCGTGTGGTCGTTGCCTTGGCAGCAGTCGTCTTTGCTGCGGCGGTCTTGCTGGCAGCGGCCTTGGTCGTCGTAGCCTTCTTGGCGGTCGTCTTGCGCGCCGTCGTCTTCTTGGCGGCAGGCTTCGTAGCCGGCTTAGCCTCAGCCTCGGGAGCAGTCTCAACCTTCACCTCAGATTTGGCCTCAACCGGCTTCTCCTCAGCCTTGGGCACCTTAGCAGCAGCGGGCTCCTCAACAACCGGCTTGGCCTTGGGCTCTGGCTCGGCCACAACCTCGGGCTCGGCAACAACCTCGGGCTCGGCCACAACCTCGGGCTCGACCGCAGTCTCCTCGGCCACAGCCTCAGGCTCGTCGACAACAGCCGCCGGCCTCTCAATCTCCGGATGCATAAAGAAGTACAGGTCCAGATACTTGTCGGCCGAGCGCGTCCAGCTAAAGTCCTGGCTCATGGCATGCGTGACCAGCTGGTTCCAGGCATCACGGTTATCCCAGAACAGACGCGCCGCGCGGAACACGGCGTCGCCCATCTCGTCGCCGTTAAAGTTGCTAAACGAGAAGCCCGTGCCCTCGCCGGTAAACTCGTTGTACGGAACGACGGTGTCCTTCAGGCCGCCGGTCTCGCGCACGATGGGTAGGGTACCGTAGCGCATGGCGATGATCTGCGACAGGCCGCAGGGCTCAAACTTCGAAGGCATCAGGAACATATCGGCGGCGGCATACATACGCTGCGACAGCGCCGGATCGAACTCGATGCGCGCGGCCATGGTACCGGGGTACTTGTCCTGGAAGTAGCGCAGGCCGTCTTCGTAGTCGCGGTCACCGGTGCCCAGCACGGCCACCTGCACGCCGCCGGCCAGGATGCGGTCGAGCGCGTACATGACCAGGTCCATGCCCTTCTGGCGCGTCAGGCGCGTGACCATAACCATGAGCGGGCGGTCGTCGCGAACCTCGAGCCCCAGCTCTTCCTGCAGCTTGGCCTTGCACACAGCCTTGCCCCCACGGTCCTCGACGGTGTAGTTGGCGGCAATGCGCTTATCGGTCGCCGGGTCAAACCCCGCGACGTCAATGCCATTCAAAATGCCCTGCAGCGCGTACGAACGCTCGCGCAGCACGCCGTCCAGGCCCTCGCCAAATTCGGGCGTCTGGATCTCGCCTGCATAGGTGGGGCTCACCGTGGTAATGGCGTCGGCATAGCGCAGAGCGCCCAGCATGTAGTTGATACTGCAGGCGTCGCAACGCAGCTGCGATGCGGCCGCCGGAATGTGAGCCACGCCCAGGATGTCCTCCATCACGGTGTCGCTAAACTGGCCCTGGAACGCCACGTTGTGGATCGAGAACACGGTCTTCACGCGGTCGTACAGCGGCAGTCCCTGGTAGAACTCGCGCAAAAACACGGGCGCCAGTGCCGTCTGCCAGTCATTGCAGTGCAGGATGTCGCACTCAAAGCCGGCCGGCAGGTGCTGCAGGCTCTCGGTGATGGCCTTGGAGAAGAACGCAAAACGCTCGCCGTCATCAAAGAAGCCGTACGGATAGTCGCGCGCAAAGTAGCGCTCGTTGTCGATGAACATATAGGTGACGCCGTCGTGCTCGAGCTTCTCGAGCCCGCAGTACTCGTTGCGCCAGCCCAGGCTCACGTAAAAGTCGGAGAAGTGCTCCATCTGCGCCTTGTACTCGTCCTTGATGGTGGCGTACTTGGGCACCATCACGATGACCTCGGCGCCGGCGCGCACAAGCGCCGCAGGCAGCGAACCCGCCACGTCACCCAAGCCACCGGTCTTCACAAACGGTGCGCACTCGGCCGAGGCAAACACGATCTGCATCTTTTTGCTGGAATCTGCCATATTGTCTCCTATGTTGCAATTCGAGAATAGCCGCCTGGCACAAACCGGGCGGCTATTCTACATGTTACGTGCGATTTACGGTGCCAACGTTAACGTGCGATGGTGGTATCAGAAGTTAACGGAGCCTTGGCCAGCACCAGAATGTTCTCGGGCGTGCCGCGAAGCTCGGTGTTGGTGGGGACCACGTTGTTCTTGTCCAGGATGGCATTCTCAACGCGGGCGCCGCTCTTGATGATGCAGCTTTGGTTGATGATCGAGTTGGTCACCGAAGCGCCTTCCTCAACCACAACGCCGCGCGACAGAATCGAGTTGCGCACGGTGCCTTTGATGATGCAGCCGGCCGAGATGTACGAGTTGCACGCGTGGCTACCGGTCGCATAGCGCGAAGGCGGCACGTCGTGAGCCTTGGTCAGGATCGGGCGCTCGGGGTCAAAGAGCTGGTCGGCCACGGTCTGGTCGAGCAGGTCCATGCTGCGGCGATAGAGCGACTTCTCGCTAAACACGCCAACGACCTCGCCCTTGTACTCGTAGCTGCACACGTCGATGTTGCCAAAGTCGCCCTGGAGTGCCTCGAGCAGATCCAGATAGTCGGCGGCCTGGTAGTGGTCGATGATCTCGAGCAGCGTCTTGCGGTTGACGATGCAGCAGTCCATAGAGGCGTTGTCGCCGTACACGACGCCAGCGCTCACGCCCGTCAGGCGGCCGTTCTCGTTGATTTGCAGCTTGGTCACGTCATCGATGTTGTGCGTAGCCTTGCGGTGCACCACGGTCATCTGGGCACCGGAGTTCTCGTGCGCCTCGATGATGGTGTTGAGGTCCATGTTAAAGATGATGTTGGTGCCCATCATCACGACATAGGGCTTGTCCGAGCGCTGGAAAAGCGTCTTGTTGGAGATGATGTCGCGCAGCAAGAAGCGCATACCGCCCTTGGTGGTGCCATACGCGCTGCCGGGCACCATGAACAGGCCGCCCTTCTTGCGGTCCAGGCCCCAGTCCTTGCCCGAACCGACGTGGTCGATCAGGGAACGGTAGTTGCCCGGCATGACGACGCCGACGGTCTTAATGCCGGCATTCATCATGTTGGACAGCGGAAAGTCGATCAGGCGGTAGCGGCCCAAAAACGGGACGGACGCGATGGGACGGTCCTTGAGCAGCACGCTGCCGTAGGTCGAAGAGTAGTTAGCGGTGATATAGCCGATGGCCTTGCGATTGATCATCGGATCATTCCCCCTTCCCGATAACGACGTCATTTCCAATGACAGCCGTATCCTTGGTGGTATCGACAGAGCCGAGCTTCACGCCCTCTTCGATCGTGGAGTTCTCGCCCAAAATAGCGCGGCAGATGTGCGCGCCGCTCTTAACGTGCGCACCCGGCAGCAGCACGGAGTCCTCGACCACGGCGCGCTCCTCGATGATAACATCGGTCGAAAGGATCGAGTGGCGAGCAGTGCCGTAGATCTTGCAGCCGTTGGAGACCAGGCAGTCGTCCAGGCGGCCGTCCGGGCCAATGTAGTGCGGCGGACGCGTGGTGATGTTGGACATGATGGGGAAGTGCTTGTCGAACAGGTCGAACTCGGGGTTGTTGCCCAGCAGGTCCATCGAGGTCTCGTGGAAGCTGGCGATGGTGCCGACGTCCTTCCAAAAACCGTGGAACTCGTAGCTGTACAGGCGCTTTTCCTCGCCGAGCAGCTTGGGGATGATGTCCTTGCCAAAGTCGTGGCTCGAGCGCTGGTCCAGAGCGTCCTCCTCGAGCGCGTTGATGAGCACGTCGGCCGAGAAGATGTAGATGCCCATGGACGCGAGGTTCGAATCGGGCTTCTCGGGCTTCTCGGTAAACTTGATGATGCGGCCGTCATCGGGGTCGGTGGTCAGGATGCCAAAGCGGCTGGCCTCCTCCCACGGCACGGGCATGACGCTTACCGTGAGGTCGGCGTTGTTTTCAATGTGCGTCTTGAGCATCTTGCGGTAGTCCATGCGATACAGGTGGTCGCCAGAGAGAATCAGGACGTACTTGGGGTCGTTGGCCTTGATGTAGTCGAGGTTCTGCGTGATGGCGTCGGCCGTGCCCGCATACCAGGCGCCGCCGGTCTGCGTCTCGTACGGCGGCAGGATCGACACGCCGCCGTCGCGGCTGTCCAGATCCCAAGCCTCGCCGGAGCCCACGTAGGCATGCAGCAGGTAGGGGCGGTACTGCGTCAGGACGCCCACCGTGTCGATGCCCGAGTTGGAGCAGTTGGACAGCGAAAAGTCGATAATGCGGAACTTACCACCGAAGCTAACCGCCGGCTTGGCGATCTTTTGGGTGAGTGCCCCCAATCGGCTGCCCTGTCCTCCTGCGAGGAGCATCGCGATGCATTCTTTCTTACTCATCGGTTTCTCCTTCTGTCATCGATGTTCCTAAACCCATTAGCGACGGGCGCAGCGCAGCGTTGCGCCCGTCGAGTAATGCCGTGCGGCAAAGGGAACTCGCGCGCCTTTACGCGTGCCAGATCTCGTCGCGGTACTCGCGAATGGTGCGGTCGCTCGAGAACCAGCCGGAGGAGGCGGTGTTGAGCAGCGCCTTGCGGTTCCACGTCTCCTGGTCGCCGTAGCTGCCCGTAAGCTTCTCCCACGCGTCCACGTAGCTGCGGAAATCGGCCATGACAAGGTCGGGGTCGTTGTTGTTCATGAGCTCGTTGTAGATGCTCTCGAAGTTGCCCGAAAGACCCGCAAAGGTGTTGTCCTTGAGCTCGTCCATCACGCGGCCCAGACGCTCGCGATCGTTGTTGAGCGTATCCCACGCAAAGTAGCTGTTGGACGCCCAGAGCTGCTCGACCTCGGGGGCGGTCAGGCCAAAGATGGCCTCGTTCTCGCGGCCGGCCAGGTCGGCGATCTCGATGTTGGCGCCGTCGAGGGTGCCCAGCGTAATGGCGCCGTTCATCATGAGCTTCATGTTGGACGTGCCCGAGGCCTCCTTGCCGGCCGTGGAGATCTGCTCCGAGATCTCGGCAGCGGGGTAGATGAGCTGGGCGTTGCTCACGCGGAAGTTGGGGATAAAGCAGACCTTCATAACCTCGTTCACACGGGCATCGTTGTTGATGACGTCGGCCACGGAGTTAATGAGGCGGATGGTCTCCTTGGCAAAGGTGTAGCTCGAGGCTGCCTTGCCGCTAAAGATAAAGGTCGTCGGCGTCACATGGAAGTTGGGGTCGGCGATGCGACGGTTGTAGATGTCCATCACCTTCATGATGTTCATGAGCTGGCGCTTGTAGGCGTGGAAGCGCTTCACCTGAACATCGAAGACGGTGTTGGGGTCGATGACCAGACCGGTCTCGGCCTTAACGTAGGCGGCCAGACGCTCCTTGTTGGCGCGCTTGGAGGCACCCACGGCCTTCAGGAACTCGGTGTCGTCCTGGAAACCTTTAAGCTTCTCCAGCTCAAAGGCGTCCTTGAGCCAACCGTCGCCAATGGCCTCGGTCACGAGCTTGGCGTAGGTGGGGTTGGCCTCGGCAAAGAAGCGACGGTGCGAGATGCCGTTGGTCTTGTTGTTGAACTTCTCGGGCGTGAGGGCATAGAAGTCCTTGAGCACGATGTTCTTAATGATATCGGAGTGGATCTTGGCCACGCCGTTGACGCTATGGCTGCAGATCACAGACAGGTTGGCCATGCGAATCTCGCCGTCCCACAGAATGGCGGTCTGGCGCAGACGCTCCTGCCAGCCCTCCTGAGTGGTGTCGAACGACTCGTGCCAACGATGGCTGATCTCGTCGATGATCTGGTACACGCGGGGGAGGAGCTTGGAGAACGTGCCGATGGGCCACTTCTCCAGAGCCTCGGGCAGGATGGTGTGGTTGGTGTAGCTCACGACCTGCGTCACGATGTTCCAGGCGTCATCCCACTCGAGTTTCTTCTCGTCGATGAGGATACGCATGAGCTCGGGACCGCACATGGCGGGATGCGTGTCGTTGGTGTGGATGGCAACAAACTGCGGCAGCAGCTCCCAGTTCTCGCCGTGCTCCTTCTCAAAGGTGTCGAGCAGGCTGTAGATACCGGCCGAAACAAACAGGTACTCCTGCTTCAGGCGCAGCAGGCGGCCGTGCTCACCGGCGTCGTTGGGGTAGAGGATGGCGCTGATGGCCTCGGCCTCGGCGCGCTCGGCATCGGCCAGGGCATAGTCGCCGCGGTTGAAGGCCTCCAGATCGAAGTGCTCCTCGACCGGCTCGGCGGCCCAGACGCGCAGCTTGTTGACGGTCTCGCCGGCATAGCCAACAACGGGGATGTCATAAGGGACGGCCAGGATATCCTGCGTGTCCACCGTGCGGTAGAATGTGCGGCCGTCCTCCTCAAAGCCTTCAACGTGGCCACCAAACTTAATGGTCACGGCCTTGTCCTGACGGCGGACCTCCCAGGGATAGCCGTGGGTGAGCCACTCGTCGGTGGCCTCGACCTGGCTGCCGTTGACGATCTCCTGCTTAAACAGGCCGTAGCGGTAGCGCATGCCGTTGCCGTAGCCGGCAATGCCCTCGGCTGCCATGGAATCCAGGAAGCATGCGGCCAGACGGCCCAGGCCACCGTTGCCCAGGGCCGGATCGGGCTCCTGGTTCTCGATGACGGACAGGTCGAAGCCCATGTCGTTGAGCGCCTCGGCGACCATGTCGCGCACGCCAAAGTTGAGCAGGTAGTTGTCGAGCAGGCGGCCGATCAAAAACTCGATCGAGAAGTAGTACACGCGTTTTTTGCCCTCGGCGGCCGCACGGGCGTCGCTCTCGGTGGCAACGGTGCGCGCCTTCTCGGCCACGAGCTTGGCCAGGGCATTAAAGCGGTCGAGGTCGCTGGCGGCCTCGACGCTCTTGCCGCTGATGCTCATGACGGCATCGCGATAGAGTTCGGTAAACTCCTGCTTGTTGTCGAAGATCTTATTCATACGTTCCTTTCCCCCGGGGATGTTTCTCCCGGAACGGTTATGACCTACATCCTACGCCCCGGCGGGGCGGGTAATTACAGTGGTAACGCCTTTGTTACGCTTTCTTAGTCGAAGGCTTAACAGTGGCTGTTTTGGCCTTGG
The DNA here is from genome assembly GCA_902496945.1 of uncultured Collinsella sp. Lineage (GTDB taxonomy): Bacteria > Actinomycetota > Coriobacteriia > Coriobacteriales > Coriobacteriaceae > Collinsella. The sequence continues at coordinate 9,215 of CABVDE010000023.1, read as the reverse complement.
GAGCAGCCTTTTTGGTGGCTGTCTGTTTGGCCGTGGTGGACTTGGTCGAAGCCTTGGCGGCGGACTTCGCCGCGGCCTTGGCCTTAGTCGTTGCAGTCTTCGCCTTAGCCGGAGCCTTCTTGGCAGCCGCGGCCTTGGGCTCCACGGTCGACGTGCGCTTGCGCGTCGCCTTCTTGGGCTCCTCGACCACCGGCGGCTTATAGCTACTAGGACCGCGGCGCTTAAGCACCACGCCTGCCAGACCGGGCACCTTCATCTCGATGGAGTCCATCTGCCCGTTCCAGGGATAGGGCTCGCTCGAGCAGGTGTAGGGCTCATCACCGGCGTATCCGCTACCGCCAAACTCGGGACGGTCGGAATCAAAGATGACCTCCCAGTCACCCTCGCGCGGCACGCCCACGCGGAAGCTCTCGTAGCTCGCCGGGTCAAAGTTGATCAAGATCACCAGGTCGTCGTCGACGTTCTCGCCCTGGCGCACAAAGCTCACGATGGACTGCTTGGAGTTGTCCGCGTCGATCCAGGTAAAGCCGTCGTCGGTGTAGCCGCGCTCATACAGGGCGGGCTCGGCGGTGTACAGATGGTTGAGCGCCTTAATGAACGCCTGATGATGACGGTGGGTCTCGTACTCCTCGGTCAGGAACCACTGGATGGACTCGTAGTAGCGCCACTCGATAAACTGGCCGATCTCGTTGCCCATAAAGTTGAGCTTGGCGCCGGGATGCGTCATCTGGTAGAAGGCCAGCGTGCGCAGGCCGGCAAACTGGCGCCACCAGTCGCCCGGCATGCGGCCGATCAGCGAGCATTTGCCGTGTACGACCTCGTCATGGCTCAGCGGGCAGATGAAGTTCTCGGTAAAGGCGTACATGATGGAGAACGTGAGCAGGCCGTGGTTGCCGGGGCGCCACGGAAAATCGGTCTGCATGTAGTGCAGCGTGTCGTTCATCCAGCCCATGTCCCACTTGTAGTGGAAGCCCAGACCGCCGTCCTGCGGCGGGTAGGTCACAAGCGGCCACGCGGTGGACTCCTCGGCAATCATCATCACGTCGGGGTAGTGCGCCTCTACAGCGCAGTTGACCTGGCGAATAAACGCGCTGGCGTCCAGGTCCTCCTCGGTACCGTACTTGTTGAACTTCTTTTGGCCCGGATCGTCGATGCCAAAGTTGAGGTACAGCATGCTGGACACGCCGTCCATGCGAATGCCGTCCACGTGGAAGTTCTCGAGCCAGTACAGCACGTTGGAGACCAGGAAGGAGCGGACCTCGCCGCGGGCAAAGTCAAACTTATGCGTGCCCCAGTTGGGGTGAATCTCGTGCTCAAACAGCATGTGGCCGTTAAAGGTGGCAAGGCCGTGGGAGTCGGCACAAAAGCCGCCGGGCACCCAGTCCATGATCACGCCGATGCCCGCCTCGTGGCACGCATCGATAAAGTGCATGAGCTGCTGCGGGTCGCCATAGCGCGACGTGGCGGCATAGTAGCCGGTCGTCTGGTAGCCCCAGGAGCCGTCGAAGGGATGCTCCATGAGCGGCATGACCTCAATGTGCGTGTAACCCATGTCGCGCACGTAGTCCACGAGCTCCACCGACAGGTCGTCGTAGGTGTAGAACTCGCCGCGCTGCGCGGGGAAGGGATCCATGGGGCCGGGGTAGTTGCCGTACTCGTCCGGATCGCCCTGCGGCGCGTCGCCGTGGCGCTTCCACGAGCCAATATGCACCTCGTAGATGTTGAGCGGCTGCGACATGTGGTTGTGGCCGGCGCGGCGCTTGAGCCATGCGGCATCGTTCCACTTATAACCGTCGAGGGTCCACAGCACGCTCGCGGTACCCGGAGGACACTCGGCCTTAAAGGCGTACGGATCGGCCTTGTAGAGCTTTTCGCCCTCGTTGGTCTCGATGAGGTACTTATAGAGCTGGCCCTGCTCGGCACCGGGAATAAAGCCCTCCCAGATAGCGCTCGTATGCATGGGCGCCAGCGGGTTGGCCTCCTCGTCCCAGTCGTTAAATTCGCCAATGACATGGACGCTCTTTACATCGGGCGCCCAAACGCAAAAACGCCAGCCTCGCGTTCGGTTCTGCGTGTCGGGATGCGCGCCCATCTTTTCCCAGCTGCGCTCCCACATGCCAATGCCAAACAGGTAGACATCGTCCTTAGAGAGCTCCGGTGCGTGCGGAGCGGCCTTGCGGGTGGCGGGCTTTTTTGCCGTTGGCTTTAGCTTTGTATCGCTCACGTTTGATCCCATCATGACGCGGCAGCATGTTGCCTTGGTGACTAGATGCGAAAGGTCCAGGGCTGCACGAATCGAAGGGACGCGATTGTTCTATGATTCGTTCCACCTCGCGTGCTCGGTGGAACTTTCGGCAGAAACTACCATAACACCTATGCGTTACTTTTATGAAGGAAAGTGGATTTGCGGCGGCATTTAATCGGTAAGCGCCATGTTTAGACCACTGGCAGAATTGCCGTGGTAAAACTCTTGACAGTTTTACCAATTAGGGGTTCAAAATTGATAGTCCGACGTTTGGTAAAACGTTTTTAGCAGGTTGTTTACCATTTGACATCGAAAGGCTCGTTTATGTCCCAGACCGCCGCTCCTATTGTCGCTTTTATTTTCGATTGCGACGGCACACTGGTTAATAGCACCCCCGTCTGGGCCTATGCCCAGCCAGAGTTATTACACCGCCACGGTGTCGATGTGACGGTCGACGATTTCGCCCAGTTTGAGCATCTTTCGCTGGAGGACGAGTGCCAGGCCTACCATGACACCTGGGGCATTGGCGCGAATGGCGAGGAGCTGTATCGCGAACTGAGTGAGATATTGACTGATGGCTACTCCAAGGTACCGCCGCGCGAGGGACTCCTGGCTTTTTTGGAGCAGGCGCAGGAGGCCGGTATTGCCATGTGTGTGGCCACGTCCACGCCGGCCGAGCTGGTTAAGTCTGCGCTTGCGGGCGCCGGGCTCGATGCCTACATGGAGTTTGTTACCACGACGGGCGAGGCGGGACGTTCCAAGCAATTCCCCGATGTGTACGAGCTGGCGCTGCGCCGCCTGGAGGAGCGCCACGGGTGCAAGTTTGAGCGCGCATGGGTGTTTGAGGACGCGGTCTTTGGTCTTAAGAGCTCCGGCGCCGCCGGCTTTAAGCGCGTGGGCATCTATGACCCGCATGGCCGTATGGAGCGCGACGAGGTGCGCGCCAACTGTGAGGTCTTTATCGACAGTTACGAGGAGCTGGATTTGGATCGCGTTCTTGCGCATGAAGGTTAGGCGAGGGCGTTGTCCGAGAAAGTATTAGTAGTCTGCGGCTCGCCGGTGGTTGCGAGCGCAGAGTTGCTGAGCCGATTGGCAGGGGAGTGCAACCACATTGTTGCCGTAGACCGCGGCCTGGATGCTCTGCTGGGCGCCGGCTTGAGCTGCGACGTCTACGTCGGCGACGCCGACACGGTAAGCGACGCCGGTCGCGCGTTGGTCGATGCCGCCACCGACTTTGAAGTAGAGCGCCACAACCCCTATAAGGATTACACCGACTTAGCGCTAGCCCTAGACGCAATCCGCCGCCGCTGGCCCGGATCCGAGCTGTACGCAACCTGCGCCACCGGAGGCCGCCCCGACATGGCCCTGTCCGTGCTCGGCCTGCTAGCAGCCTACAAAGATGCCCCCGTCTGGATTGCCGAGGACGAGACCACGGCCCGCATTCTGCACGAAGGCGAATCCTGGACCATTGAGAATGCATGCGGCAAAACCTTCTCCATAATCGCAATCGCCCCAAACACGGAAGTCAGCGAACAAGGCCTAGAATGGGAACTAGACCATAGCCCTCTAGCCCTACTAGCGGACACCGGCATCAGCAACGTAGTCCGATCCACTGCCAAAATAACTGTCCACCAAGGAGCAGCAATCGGTTTCTTACTGCATCAGGGTTTTATCCCGTCCTAGGAAAACCCGTAAGGCAGAGCAACAACCCCAAAAAAGTCCTTGCACCAAAGAAGATCTTCCCCTATAGTATCCACCTGTCACGGGGGCGTAGCTCAGCTGGGAGAGCGCTTGACTGGCAGTCAAGAGGTCAGGGGTTCGATCCCCCTCGTCTCCACCATCGTGAATGCAAAGGCCCTCGGAAAACCGAAGGCTTTTTTCATATACGGCCACTGTGCGAACCAGTGCGACGCGCACGCCAGCAAAATGTTGCGCAAATACCCGCAAGTTTTGTTCGTGGTTTGTTAGCCAATCATAAAGGTTTGAGCAATTCACGCCGTCTGCTTTGTAATTCAGGCAGTGCTCACCAACCTACACACCCCCATAAACCTGCGGCAACGTGGGCAAGTTTACAAATTAACCCCCTTGAACGCGGCAGATGAACGATATGTTGCCCAACACAACCTAAATCGATTTATCGCCCTGCTGTGCTAGGATACCTAGCGTTACATGAGTTCAACTGCGCTCACGGCTCCAGCAAGTCGCAAAGCACAGGGTCGATCAGCATCCGGCCGTAACGGCGGTGCCAGAAACACCACGAGCTCCAATAAAGATTCCATGCGACCTTTAAATGCATTGAGTTAATTCCAAAATGTATTCAATAGTTTGCATGCGAAAATCCAGCAGTCCTACAGCTGTTTGCGTGCGATTCAGTTTTGTTCCCGCTTGACTGGATCGCACGCAGCCAGCTGGGGTCGCGGTCATTTTGCGATACACGTCCGCGTCTCTAGCAACTGCACTTATACATACCGTTCACGGTGGGGCAGAGCCACGCGCTTGTCTAACTGGGCTCAGGGTTTGAATATGGAGCGCCTTCGCGCACAAGCGCCCTGGCGAAGCCATACCTAAACCCCGTGAGCCACACGTAAGACAGCAAGGGGGTGGTGCTCGTGTGGTATGTGATCCAGGTCATTAACGGTCGCGAAGACGTAATGCGCGAGCGCATCGGGCGCATGGTGCCGGCAAGTGCCATGCAGGAGCTTTTTTATCCCCAATATCAAACCGAGATCAAGGTACACGGCGAATGGGTCAACACGACCAAGCCGCTGTTCCCCGGTTATCTTATCTGCGATACGGCAGATCCCCGCACCGTGCAACAGTATCTGCTGCGCATGGACGACTTTGCCCGGGTGCTTTCCCAGGACGGTCAGTTTGTGCCGCTGGCAAAAGAAGAGACCCAGCTCATTGGCAGCTTTACCAGCAGGGGAGAGCGTGTAGTGCCCATGAGCGAAGCTCTAAAAAGGATGGAGACCAGGTCGTAGTAACGGCAGGTCCGCTGCTGGGCCACGAGGCCCTTATCAAAACCATTAACAGACGCAAGAGCACTGCTTATTTGGAGCTCGACCTGTGCGGTCGACGCGTGACTACGCGCGTTGGCCTTGCCGTGCTTTCAGCCGAGCAGCGCGTCATGCGCAATCTAAGAACAGCGACCGCCTAGCTGCAGGCGTGCAAGCTGACGAACGAAGGCAGAAAAGTATCGGGGGGGGCTCTTGGAGCCTACGTTGATGTCCATGGGGCAGGGCGCACAGGAGACGCGCACCGCCGGCACGGCGAATTCCATTCCTGCCGCAGTAGGTGCTGCGGGGGATTACCTTACAAACGAACAAGCGCACAAGATGCTGTGCGGTGCTAACTCTGGCATTAAGCCGGAGCTTTCTCGCAGGCTGTACCGCACGGTCAAGCGCACGGTGGATATCGTAGCCGCCGGCGGAGCCTTGGCGTTGCTGCTAATTCCAGGTGCCATTTTGAGCGCGGTCATTTGCGTAAAGAGCCCGGGCGCCGGTCCCCTGTACTCGCAATGGCGCGTGGGCCGCGTGCGCCGCGACGGTACGTTCACCTTCTTTAAGATGTACAAGTTCCGCAGCATGGTGCCCAACGCAGACCAGATGCTCAAGGATTTGCAAGATCAAAATGAGGCCACCGGCCCTATGTTCAAGATCAGCCACGACCCGCGTATTATCCCCGGTGTGGGCAATTTCATCCGCAAGCACAGCATCGACGAGCTGCCCCAGCTCATCAACGTATTCTTGGGCCAAATGAGCCTCATTGGCCCGCGCCCGGGGCTGCCGCGCGAGGTGGCGCTCTACGACGAGCGCGCCATGGGGCGCCTAGCCGTGAAACCCGGCTGCGGCGGGCCCTGGCAGGTCATGGGCCGCAGCTACCTCGGGTTCAACGAGATGGTGAGCTTGGACCTCAACTACATCGAGAACCGGAGTCTGAAGCAGGACTTCAAGCTGATATTCGGGACGATCAAGGCGATGCTCTCCGGAGAGGGGGCGGCATAGATGGCGGAAATTTTTGAAGGACTTCCCTCGCGTGTCGAGGTGATGGGCGCACCAGTAGATCCCTGGACTATGGCGCAGACCGTGGAGGCAACCTCGCGAGTCGTCGAGGCGGGCGGTTTCGCCCACCTGATCGGCGTGAACGCAGACAAGCTGCTGCAGATGCGCGACGATGCCTGGATGGACGCCTGCGTCCGTCGCTGTGAGGTAGTCAACGCTGACGGGGCCTCTATGGTCATGGCCGCGAAGAGGCTTGGCGTGCCTGTCCCCGAGCGTGTTGCAGGTGTCGACCTGATGTGGGAGCTGTGCTCCCTCGCCGAGCAGAAGGGCTACCCGATCTACCTGCTCGGGGCGAAGGCGGAGGTGGTCAGGAAGGCCTCCGCCGTGTTGGTTGAGAAGCACCCGAACCTGAAAATATGCGGCTACCGCGATGGCTACTTCTCTGTGGAGGAGTTCGACGATGTCGTGGCCGAAGTCTCTGCCACCGATCCCGGGATCGTGTTCGTTGGCATCACCAGCCCCAAGAAGGAGCGCCTCATCGAGCGTTTTCGCGAGCTGGGGGCCACCGGTGCCTACGTGGGCGTTGGCGGGACCTTCGACGTGGTCTCCGGCAACATCCCGCGCGCGCCCATGTGGATGCAGCGGGCGAACCTTGAGTGGCTGTTCCGCATGTCGCAGGAGCCGGGGCGGCTCGTAAAACGGTATGTGATTGGCAACACGCGCTTTATGGCTCTCCTTAGGAAGTCTGAGCGCGAGCAGAGGAGGTACAAGCGTGCCCAGTAAGGTAATGCTCGTCTTCGGCACCAGGCCGGAGGCTATCAAGATGTGCCCGCTCGTGAACGAGCTTAAGAGCAGGCCCGACGAGTTCGAACCCGTTGTGTGTGTAACCGGCCAACACCGTGAGATGTTGGATCAGGTTTTGCAGGTCTTTGATGTGAGGCCCGATTACGACCTCGCCATCATGAAGCCGGGCCAGACGCTCTTCGACGTGACATGCGACGTACTGCTCAAGCTGAAGCCCGTGCTCGTGCACGGAGACACGACAACCTCCTTCGCAGCAGCGCTGGCGTGCTTCTACCTGCAGATTCCTGTGGGTCACGTTGAGGCAGGCCTGCGCACGCACGATCTTTACAGCCCCTGGCCAGAGGAGTTCAACCGGCAGGCAGTTGACCTGATCACCAACTGGTACTTCGCGCCGACGGAGGCCAGCAAGAGGAACCTGCTGGACGAGGGCAAGCCCGAGGGCCGCATCTGGGTCACCGGCAACACCGGCATCGACGCGCTGCGCACGACGGTGCGCGAGGGCTACTCCCACCCCGAGCTCGACTGGGCGGCCGGAAGCCGCCTCATCCTCATCACGGCCCACCGCCGCGAGAACCTTGGTGAGCCAATGCACCGCATGTTCCGAAGCATCCGCCGCGTGATGGAGGAGCACCCGGACACCAAGGCCATCTACCCGATCCACATGAACCCCGTGGTGCGCAGGGCCGCCCACGAGGAGCTGGACGGCTTCGACCGCCTTCACATCATCGACCCGCTGGAAGTGCTCGACTTCCACAACTTCTTGGCGGCAAGTCACCTGATCCTCACCGACTCGGGCGGAATCCAGGAGGAGGCACCGAGCCTGGGCAAGCCGGTGCTCGTGATGCGCGACACCACCGAGCGCCCCGAGGGCGTGGCGGCCGGCACGCTCAAGCTCGTGGGCACCGACGAGGACGTCATCTATCGTGAGTTCTCCCGCCTGCTCTCCGACCCGTACGAGTATGCGGCGATGAGCCGTGCGAGCAACCCCTATGGCGATGGCCACGCAAGCGAGCGGATCGCGGACGTGCTAGCCGGAAGCGAGACGCGCAATGGCTAAGACTCGCGTCCTCATACTCGTCAACCGTTGGTATGCGCAGGGTGGTGTGGAGAACTTCATCCGGCAGCTCATCACGGAGACGCGCCAACAGGCGGACTACGTTGTCGCCTCGCTTATCACCGAGGTTGAGCCTATCGACGGATGTGATGTCATCGGCCCACTCATCCCCTCTCGCAGTATAACGGGCATGTATTCCTCCGGAAGCTCAATAGCTGCGGCGATGCGCGAGGCCCGCTGCGACATCGTTCATATCCAGGCGAGCAACGGGTCCGCATTCTGGCTTGCACACCTCGCCAAAAGGGCGGGGATTCCGAAGCGAATAGTGCATTCCCACAACGCCGGCGCGGAAATCTCCGGGAGTCCCGTCAAGCGGCTCGTCGGAGACGCATCCGCCCGCCTCTGGTCGCGTGATGCGACCGACCTCTGGGCCTGCTCGTCTAACGCCGGCGAGTACCTGTTTGGTGCTCGGCCCTTCCGCGTATTCCCGAACGGCATCGACATCGATCGCTTCACCTTCTCGGACGAGGCTCGCTCCCGTGTGCGGACTGAGCTAGGCGTGGGCGAGGATGCCTTTCTGCTGGGCAGCATGGGCCGCATCGCGTATCAAAAGAATCCGCTCTTCCAGCTTCGCGTGTTCGCGGAGCTTAGGCGGCTCATGCCCGAGGCGGTTTTCTGCATGGTCGGCAGCGGGGACATGGAAGCTGAGGTCGATTCCCTGACGGCCGAACTCGGTCTGGTCGGCTCCGTCCTGCGGGTTGCGCGGACGGACGACGCGCCCGGCTTCTATTCCGCCTTCGACGCGCTTTTGTTCCCCTCCGTCTTCGAGGGCCTGTCCTTCGTTGGCATCGAGGGACAGGCCGAGGGTCTGCCCATCTACGGTTCCAAAGCCCTTCCTCGAGAGTTGGGGATAACCGACCTCATCCGCTTCGACTCGCTCGACGAGGAGCCTGCGGTCTGGGCTCGGCGTATTGCTGACGACGCGCTCTCGGGGCGGTTCTCCACTGAAGGGCGCTCCGCCTATGCGCGTCGGCTCGACGCAGCCGGGTTTTCCAGGGGGGTGTTCCTATAGTTTTGTCAACTGGTAAATGCTCTCCGTGCGACCGGATCG
>CABVDE010000022.1 GCA_902496945.1 uncultured Collinsella sp. | reverse complement strand
CCGCACGAGCCGGAGAGCACTTAATGTGCTCTCCGTGCGAGCAGGACTGTAGAGCAGGAAACTGTACCCGCGGACCCCGCCGGGAATAGCAAAAGGGCGACCCCAGTGCGGAGTCGCCCTTGGTGAGCTGCTTATGTGCAGCTGTTACTCGGCGTCGTGGTGACGGCGGGGCTTGCGGCCTCCGTTGTCACCAGGACGGCGCGGACGGTCGCTGCGCTCGGAGCGCTCGCGACGCGGACGCTCACGACGCTGGAAGTGCTCGCCATCGCCCTCGGAGGCACCCTCGGCACGAGCCGGGGCCTCGGGCTTGTCCAGGCGATCGAGCGAGATCTTGCCGCGATCGTCAACCTCGATGACGACGGCCTTGACCTCGTCGCCCACGTTAAGGACGTCCTCGACCTTCTCCACGCGGCCCTTAGCGACGCGGGAAATGTGCAGCAGGCCGTCCTTACCGGGCAGCAGGTTCACGAAGGCGCCGAAGGGCTGGATGGAGACCACACGACCGGTGTACTCCTCGCCCGGCTCGGGAACCTTGATGATGAGCTTGATGCGCTCGACGGCCTGGTCGACGGACTCGCCGGTGCCGCCGACAAAGACGGTGCCGTCCTCCTGGATGTCGACCGAAGCGCCGGTCTCATCCTGGATGCCGCGGATGACCTTGCCGCCGGAACCGATGACGTCGCGGATCTTGTCGGTCGGGACCTGGATGGAGACGATGCGCGGGGCGGTGCTGCGCGTGGTGTGGCGCGGCTCGGGGGTCACATCGAGCATCTTCTGCAGGATGAAGGCACGACCCTCCTTGGCCTGCTGCAGGGCGCGGGCCAAGATGTCGAAGGTGAGGCCGGTGGCCTTGTTGTCCATCTGCAGGGCGGTGATACCTTCGGTGGTGCCGGTGACCTTAAAGTCCATGTCGCCCAGGAAGTCCTCGAGACCCTGGATGTCGGACAGGACCACGGTCTTGCCCTCCTCCTGGATCAGGCCCATGGCGATACCGGAGACCGGGCGCTTAATGGGCACGCCGCCGTCCATAAGGGCGAGCGTGGAGCCGCAGGTCGAAGCCATCGAAGATGAGCCGTTGGACTCCATGACCTCGGAGACCACACGGATAGCGTAGGGGAACTCGTTCTCGTCGGGGAGCACCGGGAGCAGAGCGCGCTCGGCCAGGTTGCCGTGACCGATCTCGCGGCGCTTGGGGCTGCCCATGCGGCCGGTCTCGCCGGTGCAGAACGGCGGGAAGTTGTAGTGGTGCATGTAGCGCTTGCCCTCGGTGGGCTCGATGGTATCCAGACGCTGGCCCTCGTTGAGCATGCCGAGCGACAGGACGGAGAGCACCTGGGTCTGGCCGCGCTGGAACAGGCCGGAGCCGTGAACGAGCGGCAGGTAGTTATCCTTCACCATGATGGGACGGATCTCGTCGGCGGCACGACCGTCAACGCGCTCGCCGGTCTCGACGACCATGGTGCGCATGGCCTTCTTCTCGAGCTTCTTGAGCGCCACGGGGATCTCGCGCTCCCAAGCGGCCTGCTCCTCCTCGGTGAACTCGGCGCGGATGGACTCCTTCAGAGCCTCGACCTTGCCGATACGGGAGAGCTTGTCGGCGTCACGCAGAGCGGCAGCCATCTCGTCGTAGTGGGCGAAGATACGCTCCTGGACCTCCTCGACGGGCTGGTCGAGCGGGTACTCCTTCTTGACGATTGCGCCGTTGACCTGCTCCCACTCGGCGACGAACTCGTCCTGGGCCTGGCAGAAGGCGGCAAGGGCCTCCTGACCAAACTTCATAGCGGCGAGCATGTCGTCCTCGGAGATCTCCTCGGCGCCGGCCTCGACCATCGAGATGAAGTCGGCAGAACCGCCCAGCTCCAGGTCCAGGTCGGAGTTCTCGCGCTCCTCATAGGTGGGGTTGACGATAAACTCGCCGGTCTCCACGTTGCGGCCGATGCGCACGCAGGCAAGCGGGCCCTCGAAGGGCACGCCGCCGAGCGTCATGGCCAGGGAAGCACCCATGACGTTGATGACGTCGAAGGGGTTGACCTGGTCGGCAACGAGCGAGGTGGCGACGATGTGCACCTCGTTGCGGAAGCCGTCCGGGAAGCTCGGGCGAATAGGGCGGTCGATCATGCGGGCCGTGAGCGTGGCCTTCTCGCTGGGACGGCCCTCACGCTTGAGGTAGCCACCCGGGATGCGACCGGCGGCGTACATCTTCTCGTTGAAGTCGACGGTCAGCGGGAAGAAGTCGTAGTTCTTGCGCTCCTTGGAGACGACCACGGTGTCGAGCATCGTGGTGTCGCCCTGCTTGACCAAGCAGGCGCCGGTGGCCTGCTTGGCGAGCTCGCCGGACTCAAAGGTGTAGGTCTTGCCGTACAGCTCAAAAGTCTTGGATACGAGTGTCATTGTTCTCCTTTACCCCACAGGCCCCTTGCCTGCAGGCTTCTCATGTGACGCAGGCCCCCTGCCCTCGCCACGCTTCAGAGCGTGATTGTTCACGCCCTTACACAAAAAGAGCGCCCCGCTGCGCAGGACGCTCTTAGCATGTACAAATCCAACTACTGGATGTTGTCGCGGATGCCCAGAGCCTTGATGAGCTCACGATACTCGACGATGTCGTTCTTCTTGATGTAGGAGAGAAGACGACGACGACGGCCGACGAGCATGAGCAGGCCACGACGGGTGTGGAAGTCCTTCTGGTGGGACTTCATGTGCTCGGTCAGCTCCTTGATGCGCTCGGACAGGATGGCGACCTGAACCTTGGGGTTACCGGTGTCGACCGGGGTGTTACCGAACTGGGCGGTCAGCTCCGCCTTGCGCTCTTTGGAAACAGTCATTGTTTCACCTTTCGTTTCTTGTCGCCCGCGGGCGACGCTATACGCCTCGGACTGGGAAGCCGCCGGTGGAGCGAGCATCCAAGGTCGAGGTACCAACAGGTCGGTATGTTACCACAAGAAGACCGCGCCTGCGCATCATCACCGACCCAACATGAATTCCATCGCACGGAGGCGTTGGTCGGTATGCGTCGCCGCCCACACATGCGAAAGCCCGAGCAAGAACGCCGCCGTATGCGGATCCATTCGCTCGGCCATAAGCGCATCGAACGTCATGGACATGAGGGCGCGCAACCATGCAACCTCGCCGTTCGACACCAGCTCGGCGCCCGGAACGCTCGAAGCGCACGAGCCGCACATGAGGCCGCCCGCTTGGGGCGAGAAATACGATAGCATGGGGTCTCCGCACAGCACGCAGGCCGAAAAATCGGGTCGATAGCCAACGTGCGACAGCAGTTTAAAGACAAACGCCGCGATGAGCAGGTCCATATGCGCCGCGTCGAGCCCACTGCCCACCAGGGCAAGCGCCCGTTGTGTAATGGCAAAGGTGAACGGGTCCTCGGCATCCTCGAACGAGCACACGCGGGTGACCTCGGCGATCGCGCTTGCGGCACAGGTCGTCTCATAGTCGGGCGCGGCACCGAGCGGCGCTTCCATAAGCTCGGCCTGAGAAATCACGTCGAGCGAACGTCCATGCGCGAGCAGCATATCGACGGTGCAGAACAGCTCGCAGCGTGCCGCCAAGCGCCCGCCGGGCTTACGTGCGCCCTTTGCCACGGCACGCACCTGCCTGCCCCGCTCATCAAGCATCGTCAAAATCAGGTCGGTCTCTTTGAGCTTGGTCTTGTCAAGAACGAGCGCTTTCGTGCGATATGTCCGGGAGCCTGCCATTCGCGCCGCGAATCCCTAATCCTCGGCGTTATAGCCAAAGCGGCGAATCTGGGCCTCGTCATCGCGCCAGCCGGCCTTGACCTTCACGTCCAGCTCCAAAAAGACCTGCGTGCCAAAGATGCGCTCAAGGTCGCGACGGGCATCGATACCGATATGCTTAATCATCTCGCCGCCCTTGCCGATGATGATGCCCTTCTGGCCCTCGCGCTCAACGTAAATGGTGGCATGCACACGCAGCACCTTCTTGGTCTGCTCGAGCGCATCGCAGATCACGCCCACGGAGTGCGGGATCTCATCACGGGTGCGGCGCAGGACCTTCTCGCGAACAAACTCGGCAACGAGGGTCTCGTCGGAAGCGTCGGTGCCCATGTCCTCGGGAAACCAACGCGGGCCCTCAGGCAAAAAGTGTGCAACGGTCTCGATAAAGGCATCGACGTTGAAGTTCTTGACCGACGACGTCACGATCTCGTCGTCATACTCCATCAGTTCGTGTGCCGCTTTGAGCTGCTCCATGACCTGTGCGGGGTCGGCCTCATCGGCCTTGGTAAGCACCAGGACCTTCTTGCAACGGGCGCATCTGACGCGCTCAGCGACCCAGGCGTCTCCCCTGCCGATAGGCTTGGTGGCATCAATCAAAAACGCGACGACGTCAACGTCGTTCAGCTCGAACAGCGCGCTCTTGTTGAGCTCGGAGCCCAGGCCGTCCTTGGGCTTGTGAATACCCGGGGTATCGACAAAGACCAGCTGGTAGCCGGGGCGATTGACCACGGCGCGCATACGGCGGCGGGTCGTCTGGGCAACCGGCGAGGTGATGGCGACCTTTTTACCATAGCAGGCATTGAGCAGCGTGGACTTGCCGGCGTTGGGACGACCGACCAGGGCAACGAAGCCGCTGCGGAAACCGGGCTCCACGTCGCCAAAGCCCATGGGGTTGTCGCCCTCGTCACACAGGGCGTCGAGCTCTTCGTCGCTCATGCCCTCAAACGGGTCGAACTCCTCGACTTCCTCGAACTCCTCGGCATTCGCCGCATCCAGGGACTCGACGTCCAGAATCTCATCGGTAGGCTGCATATTGTCGGGCATGGGAATCCCTTTCTAAATAAAGCCGAGCGCGTGGGCAAATACCAGCAAGCCCACAATCGCGGCGGTGATGGAAAGAACGTATACGGAAGCGGCAGCGATATCCTTGGCACGCTTCGCCAGCGGATGGAGCTCCTGGGTCGCCAGATCGACAATCGCCTCCATGGCGGTGTTGCACAGCTCCCCATGAATCACCAGGCCACAGCAGATGATAATCGTGCCCCACTCGGCAATGTCGAGCCCCACAATGCAGCCGGCAATGACGGTGCACACGCCCGCCACGAGCATGACCTTGATGTTGCGCTCGGTCTTGACGGCGGTGACGAAGCCCTCCATGGCGTAGGAGAACGACTTTAAGAAGGACGGATGGTCCTTATTCGATCCGGGAATCATAGACGGCTCCTAGTCATGGGCGTGGTTGGTGATGGGGCCGACGTGGACCAGTTTGGGGTCCTCGCCGCGCTCGAGCGCCAGATCGCGAAGGACAGCGTCCTCGCGGGCCTCCATGACCTCGGCCTCGTCGTCCTCGATATGGTCATACCCCAGCAGGTGCAGCATGCCGTGCACGAGCATCAGGCGGCACTCGTCGGCAGGGCTGTTGCCAAAGCCGGGGGCTTGGCGGGCAATGACCTGCGGGGCCAAGATAATATCGCCGAGCTCGAGCGTCTCGTCGGCGGGAATATCCTCGTCAAAGGCCGAGTCGCACTCAAACGAGAGCACATCGGTGGTACGGTCGATACCGCGCCATTCGTGGTTGAGTTCGTGCATCTCGTCCTCGTCGACATACGAAAGGGAGATCTCGACTTCACGCTCAACGCCCTCGGCGACAAGCACGACCTCGCAGATGTGCTCTACCTCCTGCGCGTCGAGCAGCGTATCGAGCTCGGCATCGTTGCTGATCAATACACTCAACGGGACTCCTTTCGGTCGCGCACACGTCTCTCGCGCGCGTCATCATACGAATCGTAAGCCTCGACAATACGGCCCACCAAGGCATGGCGCACTACGTCGGCACGCTCCAGGTGCGAGAATGCGACGTCATCGACACGGCCCAAAATCTTCTCGACATCGGCAAGACCGCCGCGGCGACCCACCAGGTCGCGCTGGCTCAGGTCACCGGTGATCACGAACTTGGAGTTAAAGCCAAGGCGCGTCAGGAACATCTTCATCTGCTCGGGCGTGGTATTTTGCGCCTCATCGAGCACCACGAAGGCATCGCTCAGCGTACGGCCGCGCATGTAAGCAAGCGGGGCGATCTCGATCACACCACGCTCCATGAGCTCGTCGGTACGCTCGCGATCCATCATGTCAAAAAGGGCGTCGTAGAGCGGACGCATGTACGGATCGATCTTTTCCTCGAGGGTGCCGGGCAAAAACCCCAGGTTCTCCCCCGCCTCGACAACCGGACGCGTCAAGATCAGGCGGCCCACCTCGTGACGCTTAAGCGCGGCGACGGCGAGCGCCATGGCCAGATAAGTCTTACCGGTGCCGGCTGGACCCAGGCCAAACGTGATGGTATGCGAGCGGATGGCATCCACATAGCGCTTTTGGCCGATCGTCTTGGGACGAATGACGCGACCGCGATATGAAAGCAGCACGTCATCGCGAAGCGATGTGGCCTCATGCTCGCCGTCGCGCAAGACGGCCAGGCAACGCGAGACATCGTCGGCAGAAAGGGTACGACCGGCTGCCGCCTCGCGAAAAGCATGTTCGAAAAAGCGCGCCACGAGCTCGACCTCGTCCGGGTCGCCGCTCACGGCAATACTATCGCCACGGGCAACCACGTGAGCGCGAACCAAACTCTCAAGCGCGCGAAGGACGCCGTCACCGGCGCCCAAAACGCACGAGGGGTCAATTCCCTCGGGAACGGTGAGTCTAATCTTCGAGGCTTCCATGAACCTCCCTGCGCGCATGGACCAAGCCGGAATCATCGACTCCGATGATAGCAACATCGAGCAGGCACGGGGCTGTAAGTCCACAGGTATCGTCAAGACGGGCATGATGGAACGAGCCGAGGGTCAGGCTGTCACCGTATTCGAGCACGGCGCGTTCAACGGTTCCCACGCGACGACGAGCGTCGGCAATGGCGAGTTCCTGCGCCGCGGCCCGCATACGGCGGCTACGCTCGGCCATGACCTCGGGCGGCACCTGGTCGGGCATATCGGCCGCCAGGGTACCGGGGCGCTTGCTGTAACGGAACACGTGCATGTGTGAGAAGCCCACGCGACGGCACAGCGCCAGCGACTCCTCAAACTCATCGTCCGTCTCACCGGGAAAACCGACGATAACGTCACACGAAAGAGACGCCTGCGGCAGGTTAGTGCGAATCATGCGCACCGTGTCCTCGAAGGCCTCGGCGCTATAGGGACGGCCCATGCGATGCAGGGTCGCCGTGCAGCCGGACTGCACGGGCAGGTGCAAAAATGGGGCGATACGCTGCGGATAGAGCGCCATAACCTTAAGCAGGCGCTCAGAGATATCCATGGGCTCGACAGAGGAAATGCGCACTTGGGGAATAGACGTGCGCTCCATAATGGCCTCGAGCAGCTCGTCAATCTCGACATGCTCGTCGGTCGCGCTCTTGCCGTCATAGGCGCCCAGGTTCACACCCGTCAGCACCACCTCGGGCACACCGGCCTCCTGGGCCTCGCGAACTTGTTCGAGCACGGACTCGACCGGCACAGAGCGCTCAGGTCCGCGGGCCTTCCACACAATGCAGTAGGTGCAACGATGGTTGCAGCCGTCCTGGATCTTCACACCCAGGCGAGAACGGCCCAGCGCTTCGACCACATCGCCGTCGCTGCAGGCGGAAACGCTATCGGACTCGACGCCCAGCACATCGCAGACACGCTCAGCAACATCGATCTTGGACGGCTCGGCGATCACACGGTCCGAAAGCTCCAGCAGCTCCTCGGGATGCAGGTTGACGACACAGCCGGTCACGACAACATAGGGCTCGCCCGGATAGGAAAGCGCATGACGAACGGCCTTGCGGGTCTTGGCCTCAGCCTCGCCCGTCACGGCGCAGGTATTGATGACGATCAGATCGGCATCCTGGGGCTCCACCATCGCAAAGCCCAGGTGCATAAGATCGGCAGTGATACGGTCGGACTCAACCCGGTTGACGCGGCAGCCGAGGTTGACGACGGAAATATGAGGTGCGAGCACACGGG
Source organism: uncultured Collinsella sp. (assembly GCA_902496945.1). Lineage (GTDB taxonomy): Bacteria > Actinomycetota > Coriobacteriia > Coriobacteriales > Coriobacteriaceae > Collinsella. Next base: position 22,180 of record CABVDE010000022.1, on the reverse strand, counting down.
CTCCTTAATCGAGGATATCGTCGAGGGCACTCTTAATGCGATCGGTCACCGACTTCTTACCGGAAGCGACGTCATCGCCCATCTCATCGGCGAAAGCACGGAGCAGCTCGCGCTGCTTATTGGAAAGATTGGTGGGAACGACCACGCGCAGTTGCACGATCAGGCGGCCGCGAGAACCGCCACCGCCAATGCGCGGCATGCCGTAGTTATTGACGCTCACGGTATCGCCGTACTGGGCGCCGGCGGGAACAGTCACCTTAACGACCTCGTCGGGCATAATGCCCTCGACCTCGATCTCGCAGCCGAGCGCAGCCTGCGCAATCGAGATATCGCTCACCAGGTACAGGTCGTCACCGTTGCGCTTAAAGCGCTCATGGTCGGCAACGCGCACGTTGACAATCAGGTCGCCCGAAGGCTCGCCGCGAAGGCCGGCCTCGCCAAAGCTGCTCACGCGCAGCTGGCGACCGGTCGAAACGCCGGCGGGAATATCGATGTCGATCTTTTCATGCGAAGGCGTACGGCCCTGGCCGTCGCAGGTCTCGCAGGGATGGTCGATAACTGTGCCCTCGCCATGGCAGTCGGGGCAAGGCGAGGACGACTGGACCTGGCCCAGGAACGAACGCTGAACCGTCGTGACGTAGCCCGTGCCGTGACAGCGGCCGCATTGCTTTTCCTGTGCGCCCTCGGCCCTACCGGTGCCATTGCAGTCCTCGCAAGGAGCAAGGCGGTCATAGCTAATCGTCTTTTTGCAGCCGAGTGCCGCCTCCTCAAGGGTCACCGAAAGGGAAATGGCCATGTCGCGGCCGCGACGGCGTTCACGGCGATTACGAGCACCACCGCCGGCGCCGCCGCCAAAGAACGACGAGAAGAGGTCGTCCATGCCCATGCCGCCAAAGATATCGTTGATGTCGACATAGCCAGAACCACCGGGGCCATCGGGTGAACCGTAGCGGTCGTAGTTAGCGCGCTTCTGCTCATCGGAAAGAACGGAATAAGCCTCGTTGAGCTCTTTGAACTTGGCCTCGGCCTCTGGGTCGTCCGAAACATCCGGATGTACGGTACGGGCCTTCTTTAGAAACGCGCGCTTAATCGTCCGCGCGTCGGCATCCTTGTCGACACCAAGCACCTCGTAGTAATCCCTATTTTCCGACACGACCGAATCCTTCCGACTTTCATTATTGTCACAGTGCGTCCTATACCCAAGCTGGGCCGGCCGCAAACAGAGGGCTAGATGTTATTGCATTGCGTAAGGCGAAAGCATGGCACGCTGCGAGCAGCTCGCGAACCAAACCGACACGAGCGCAAACATAAATCCGTTGGCAAAACCGTTGGCAAACTGCATCGCGCCGCGCTTCCACCACAGCAGGCTGCGGTGGAGCACACCGTCCGAGAGCACCATGAACAGGCCCATGGCAAACGGAATAAAGCACATCACGGCAAAGGCCGAGAACACGCCCGAGATGGCCGACAGCACCAAAAACGGTGCCACGATGCCCATCAGGTAAAAACCGGTACGAGCTTTGCCTTCCAGACGCTCTGCCTCAACATGGGCCCGGCCGACCAGATCGCCACCCGGGGCGCCGTTGGTGCCGGCGTGACCCATGCCGCTAATGCGGACCTCGTCGCCATCATGCGTGCCAGCAGGAAACTCAATCGTCTGCTCGGAGGTTACGCGAGTACGACCGCTGCCGCCGCAATCGGGGCACGGGTCGGCTACGACCTTGCCCGAGCCGCCGCACTCGGGGCAAACCGACTGAAACGTGCCGGCGCCAAACAGGAAGGACAGGTCCACATCGATATGGCCGCGACCGCCGCAGCTCGGGCAGATATGGGCATGCTCGGAGGAGACAGAACCCGAGCCGCCACAGTGACCGCAGGTATCGAAGCGCGTGTAGCGGACGGTCTTGCGGGCACCGCCCTTGGCCTCCTTGGCGTCGAGTTTGATATCGACGACCACGTTGGCGCCGCTCTCGGGATTGTAGGCAGCCTGCCCACGACGCTGCTGGCCCCAAGCACCGCCGAAGGGGAAGCCGCCCTCAAAAGGATTGCCATAACCCGTGCCGCCGGCGTAGCCGCCACCATAGGGCGAAGCCGTAGGAGCACCGGCAAAGGGATTGCCCGAGCGCATGGCGTCATAGCGCGCGCGTTTTTGCTCATCCGAAAGCACGGCGTAGGCCTCTGAAACCTCTTTAAACTTTTCCTCGGCATCCGGCTCTTTGTTGACGTCTGGATGGAGCTTGCGGGCCTTTTGCTGGAAGGCCTTTTGAATATCACGCGAGGTGGCATCCTTGGAGACACCAAGAATCTCGTAGTAGTCTTTTTCGTTCATCGTCGCCATGCGCGGCAACCTCCTGCTCACAGCAGCGTATATATTGCGGTAATTCTACCCGAGCGGCCTAAGCTAGACCCCAAAACAGCTCGAACAGAACATTTCCATCGAGCCAGCCCAGGTGGGTCGGCGCCAGACGAGCGCGAACGCGGCCCGCGATGACGTCGGCAGAAGCAATAGGCCCCGCGTGGGCATCGCCGGACTCGAGCGCCCAGGCGACAAGGCCCAGCTCCAGGGCGCGGTCGCAAGCAGCTGTCAACTCATCTGCCGGGATGACACGAGCCGCGCAAGCCAACAGACCGGACGCGACACCGCGCGTCATGCGGCAGGCAAGCATCAGGTCCTCCGCAGCGGCCTCGCGCTGCGACAGACATTCGACCTCAAACGCCATCGCGGCATCGTCGCGTTGCACCAAGCGCACGCGATGCGCGCCACCGCGGGACGAAACGCCGGGGAACAGCTCAGCCAAGCGATCAAAATCCTCGGCATCGAGCATGCCTGCGGCAGAGCGGCCCACGCCCAGATAACCCTGTCCGGTCCAATAGGCAATGTTGTGGGCGCACTCATGACCGTTGAGCGCGTAGCTCGCCACCTCATACGGATGATAGCCAGCCGCACCCAGACGATCGCGAGCGATGTCCATGCAGGCGGCCTGAAAATCCTCATCGGGCTCGAGCGACTCGTCGCGGCACGCCATGCGGTAGAGCGGTGTGCCCTCCTCGAGCGTGAGCGGGTAAACCGAGACATGATGTGGAGCCGCCGCGAGCACGCTATCGAGCGTGCGCTGCCAACTCGCCGCCGTCTGTCCGGGAAGCCCGCACATAAGGTCGCACGACACATCGAGGCCAGCATTTTTGACCGTGGCAATAGCTGCAAGGGCGCGGTCGGCATCGTGAATGCGGCCAATAGCAGCCAGCTCGATATTGTCGAGGGTTTGCACGCCCAGAGAAATGCGCGTAACGCCCGCCTCGGCAAGCGTGGTGGCGAGCTCTGCAGTCAGCGACTCAGGATTGGCCTCGCAGGTAAACTCAACGGGCTTGCACCACAAGCGAACGCGTCGGGCGAGTTCCACCAGGCGCTTCCCCGCCAGCGACGGTGTACCGCCGCCAACATAGACGGTGCGGATCTGCGCAAGCGCTCCGGCGTCGCCAAAAGCATCGAGTCGCACATACAGCTGCTCAAAATAGGCATCGAGCGCAGCATCTAGGTCACACGGCACAAAGCTACGCGAGTCGAAGTCGCAGTACCGGCACTTTTGAGCGCAAAACGGCACGTGCACGTATAGCGCGGTAATGGCCACCCTTAGGCCTCCAGCGGATGAGCGGGCACCGACTCGCCAGCGGCAAGTGCGGCCTCGCAGGCCACCACGTCGCGCTCGATATCATCGACCAATGCCATGAACTCCCCGTATGTGGAGCAACGCACCACCTGGGCGCGCCAGGCGGCGGCATGAGGCATCCCCTTTAAGTACCAGCTTGCGTACGTACGGGCACGCGACATGAGCGGCAACAGCTCGTGCGTGAGCGTCAGGTGCTCGCGCAAGGCATCCAAGCGCTCGCGTGAGGAGCGAGACGGCACCGGGGTGGCGTCCAACGCAAGGGCGCGGGCATCGCCGAAGACCCAGGGATTACCGTAGATGCCGCGCGCGATAAACACCGCGCTGGCACCCGAGCTGCGCAGATGCTCCGCGGCATCCTCGGCGCAGAACACATCGCCCGAACCGATCACGGGAATATCGACGGCATCGGCCACCTCATCGACGACCGACCAATCGGCCTGGCCGGTATAGAGCTGCGTGGCGCAGCGGCCATGTACCGCTACCGCGGCGGCACCGGCGCCTTCGAGCATCTGGGCGAACGTCGCGGCATTGCGGTCTTCGGCGTAGAAGCCCTTGCGGATCTTTACGGTCACGGGCACGTGCGCCGCGTTCACTGCCGCCTCGACGATCTTCTCGGCCAAATCGGGCGTGCGCATAAGCGCCGAGCCCTCACCCTTGGTAACGACCTTACGGGCAGGACAGGCCATATTGATATCGATGAGCGACAGGCGATCGCCCACGCGTTCCTCAACGGCAGCGACGGCGCTTGCAAATTGATCGGGTTTGGAGCCAAAGAGTTGCACGCAGATCTGCTGCTCCTCGTCGGCCGGTAGCACCAAGCGCCACGTTTTGTTGCTGGCATAGGCAAGGCCTGCCACGCTCACCATCTCGCTGTACGCAAGGTTGGCGCCGCGACGGCGGCACATGATGCGATAGGCGGGATCGGTCACGCCCGCCATGGGAGCCATAAGGAACGGCTGCTCGGCATAGGCACCCAGCAGCCGCTTGCTGTATTCAGAAAGCGCCATGGACCTACTCGTCCACCTTGAGGATCGCCATAAAGGCCTCCTGCGGGACCTCGACCGATCCGATGGCCTTCATGCGCTTCTTGCCCTCTTTCTGCTTCTCGAGCAGCTTGCGCTTACGCGAGATATCGCCGCCGTAGCACTTAGCAAGCACGTCCTTGCGACGCGCCTTGACGGTGGAACGGGCGATGATCTTGTTGCCGATGGCACCCTGGATGGGCACCTCAAACAGCTGGCGTGGGATGATTTCCTTGAGCTTGTCGCACAGACCGCGGGCCAGGCCATAGGCCTTGTCCTTGTGCACGATAAACGACAGCGCATCCACCTCGTCGCCCGAAAGCAAGATATCGAGCTTCACAAGCTCGGAGGGACGATATTCGTTGAACTCATAGTCGAGCGAGGCATAGCCCTTGGTACGGCTCTTGAGCTGGTCAAAGAAGTCCAAGATGAGCTCGGCGAGCGGCATATCAAAACGCATCTCGACCGATTTGCTCGTCAGGTGAATCATGTCGGTCGTGACGCCGCGGTGCTCGATGGCGAGCTGCATAACGGCACCCGTATACTCGGGCGGGCAGATGATCTTGGCCTTGAGGTAGGGCTCCTCGATACGCTCGATACGCGTGGCCTCGGGCAAATCCTGCGGGCTGCGAACATCGACCATCTCGCCGTCGGTCTTATAGACGTGATAGTCGACCGAGGGGCTCGTGGCGATCAGATCCAGGTTGAACTCGCGCTCCAGGCGCTCCTTGACGACCTCCATGTGCAGCAGGCCCAAGAAGCCAACGCGGAAACCAAAGCCAAGCGCCACCGAGGTCTCGGGCTCCCACACCAACGACGGATCGTTGACGTGCAGCTTATCGAGCGCGTCACGCAGGTTCTCGTAGTCCTTGTTATCGATCGGGAACAGGCCCGTATAGACCATGGGCTTGGCCTCGCGGTAACCGGGAAGCGGCTCGGGGCAGGGATTCGACGCCCACGTGAGGGTATCGCCCACGCGAACGGCCTCGGGGTCCTTCAGGCCCGTGACCACGTAGCCAACCTCACCGACCGTCAGAGCGTCGACCGGGGTCTCGGCGGGACGCTTGACGCCCACGCCGTCGACCAAAAAGTCGCCCTTTGCCTGCATCATGCGCAGGGTATCTCCCTTTTTGATGGAGCCGTCAAAGACGCGCACCGTGGCGACGACACCACGATACTCGTCGAAGTACGAATCCAGGATGAGCGCCTTGAGCGGAGCCGTCGCATCACCCTTGGGCGGCGCGATCAAAAAGACAATAGACTCCAACAGATCGTGGATACCCTCGCCGGTCTTGCCCGACACGCACACGGCATCGTCGGCAGGAATCGCCAGGTCGTCCTCGATCTCGGTCTTGACCTCATCGGGATGGGCCGAGGGCAGGTCGATCTTGTTGATGGCCGGCACAATGTCCAGATTGGCGTTCATGGCGAGCGTCGCGTTGGAGACGGTCTGCGCCTCGACACCCTGAGTGGCGTCGACGACGAGCACTGCGCCCTCGCAGGCGGCCAGCGAACGCGAGACCTCGTAGGTAAAGTCCACGTGGCCCGGCGTATCGATCAGGTTGAACTGATACGTCTCACCATCGTCGGCGTCATAGGAAACGCGAACGGCATTGGACTTGATCGTGATGCCGCGCTCGCGCTCGATATCCATCGTGTCGAGCAGCTGAGACTCCATGTCGCGCTCGTCGACGGTATGCGTGAGCTCGAGGATACGGTCACTGATCGTAGACTTGCCATGGTCAATGTGCGCAACGATCGAGAAGTTGCGGATGTGGGAAATGTCAATTGAAGTAATCATGCGGACTATCTTACCTGAGCGGTACAAAAAATGGAGCCTGCTCCATAAAACAGGCTCCATTTATGCGCGTAATCTGTGTGGTGTGAAATTTACAACTTAGGCGTTGATGCTGTTCACGAGCTTGGCAAGACCGGACTTGCGGTTGGAAGCCTGGTTCTTGTGGATGACATGCTTGGCGGCAGCCATGTCTAGACGCTTGGTGACGGTCTTGAGGGCAGCCTGGGCCTTCTCGGCGTCGCCCTCGGCGACGGCGGACTGGACGTGCTTGGTCAGCGTCTTGAGCTCGGACTTGACAGCCTTGTTACGCATGCGAGCTGCCTCATTGGTGCGGATACGCTTCTTCTGAGACTTGATGTTTGCCACTTCTGGAGTTCCTTTCGAGTTCCTTGCAAAAAATGTATGACACCTCTGAGACACGGTGAGGTCATGCAAGCGCCTACTATAGCACGCTCCCCCTCAAAGGGATAGAACGAATTTGCCAAATAGGCAGGTATCATCACGATTTTCTCAAGATGTTCGTAATCCAGAGCAAAAGTGCGGTCTCCGAATCGGCCGAACCCTTGAGTGCGAGCTCGACATCGACCGAGCCCTCGAGCGCAGCGACGAGCTCAGCCATCGAAAAACGGCGCGCCCAGGTCAGGTGGTTCTTAACCTGCCAGGACTGGAGCTTAAGCGTGGCGGCGAGCTCGCGGCCCTGTCCGCGCGAATCGAGGGCCTTGGCGACGATCAGCTCGCGGATACGACCGCACAGCAGCGTGTAGGTCCACACGTAGCTTTTAGCCGGCAGCAGATTAAAGAGCTCGAGCGACCGGCGCATATCGCGGGCCGAGACCGCGTTGAGAAAGTCCCAGGGTTGGACCTCGGCCGTACGCACGATCCAACGCTCCACGTCGGCAAGCTCAATCTGGGGCGCCTCGACCATCTGGGCAAGCTTTGCCAAGTCGTTATCGAGCATGCGGGTGTTTTCGCCCGAACGCGAGACAAGCTCCTCGGCAGCCGCCGTCGAGATCGACTTGCCGTGCTGCGTCGCCATCTGCTGCACGCGGCGCGGCAGCTCCCAGCGCCTGGTACCAGAGCAATCGATCACGGACTTCTTGTCGATCTTGGCGACCGCCTTATACAGGCGCGTGTTCTTGGCAAGCGAATCGGCGATGATGAGGCAGACCGTCGTGGGGCTGGGGCTCGCCAGATACTCGACGAGCGGCTCCGAGACCGCCTTGGAAAGCTTTGAGCAGCCCTCAAGGATTACCAGGCGAAACTCACTACCCATGGGAAAGGTGTTAAGCGATCCGATGATCGACTCGATATCGGGGTCCTTGGTCATATCGCGCTCGTCGAGGTTGAACTCGACCATGCCCGACTTTTCCAGACGCGCCTTCATACGCGAGACGGCGTGATCGCGCTTGACTCCGTCGGTACCGACGATCAGATATGCCGGCAGCAGACCGGTTCCGGACATCGCGCTCCTCTCTCGCAGACTCTTGAATTCGTACCGTGCCATTTTAGCCCAGGGGCCACCGCGCGCCAACGATGTCGTCACGGTCGCTGGCATCGCATCGCAAAGCCCTTCGCAGTCGGTGTGACGGTAATGTCGCCGTGTTCGATGGTGCACGCGAACACACCACCCGCTTTCTTCACGGCATCGATGCAGGCATCGGACGGATGGCCGTATCGATTCCCCTCGCCCGCGCTCGCGAGGGAAAGCTCGGGCTTCAGGACGTCCAGCAACTCACCATCGACTGAAACCTTGGAGCCGTGATGTCCCAGCTTGAGGACATCGATGTCCCCTACCTCCTGGGCAAACTCGCGTTCCTGGTCGAGCTCGGCGTCACCGGTCAGCAGCATGCGCAAGCGCTTTCCCTCTTGTGCGTAGGTGAGCAGCAAGACAAGCGAGTCTTCGTTTCCCTCGCCATCCACCGAATCGAACGGCCACATCACGCGGGCGCGAAACGCGCCGATGTCAACAGTATCGCCCCGCTTCACCTGCCGATATAAAACGCCAGGCCGACCCAGAATCTCTTCAGGGGCATCCTCCAGCGCATCCGCCGCCACGGCAACCGTTCCAACCGAAAACCGTTCCAGCACGGCAGGCAGGCCACCCCAGTGATCCTCATCCCAATGCGTTACAAACACGGCATCGATATGATGCACGTTATTGCGCACTAGTGCCGCCGCCACACGCTCGTCTAACCCGCAATCGACAAGTGCTACGACATCGCCTTGACGGATAAGAATGGCATCGGCTTGGCCCACATCGAGCACCGTAACCGAAGGCGGAGCAAATCGATCCCAATAGACATACGAGACAACCGTCGCGAAAGCCAAGCACAGCAGTCCTGCTGCCATGGGACGCGCACGCGGTCGCGGCCACCATACCAGGAGTGCCGTCAAAGCAAGCGGCACGAGGTATATCCAGATGGAATCGGGCGGCACGCTCACGGCTGCACCCGGCACGGCGGCAAAAAGCTGCTCAAAGAATAGTGCGCAACGGGCGGCAATCATGGGCACAACGAGCGCCCAAGTCCGCAACGGAGCCAAGAGCGAAAAGGGGCCCAGCACGATCAACACAGCAAGCAGTACGCTCACCACCGGACCGATGACCACATTTGCCAGCGGAGCAATGAGCGAGAACGTACCGAAAGCGGGAATGGTAATGGGAAGTGTCGCCAGTTGCGAGCACAGCGTGACGGAAAGCATGCTGGCAACGCCCGATGGCACACCCAGCTCACCCAAAGCGTAGGTCGCATACGGACAAAAGCACAGGATGGCAAAGACGCTAGCACACGAGAGCTGAAAGCCCATCTCGAACAACACCGTTGGGCGGAGCAGCACAAAAATCGACATGGTCACAAAGAGCGCTGAGAGGCCGTGTCGACGACGCCCCGCTCCGTTGGCGACAAGCGTCGCGAACACCATGCAGCACGCGCGCACGGCCGAGGGAGACGCGCCCGTAAAGGCAGCGTAGGCCACGAGCGTAACCGCCAATAGCACGTGCTGCAGCCCGCGTGAACAACGCGCCTTTTGCAATACGCCCTCGATTACAAACCCCACGATAGCCAAATGGCTGCCCGAGACGGCAATAAGATGCGCCGTTCCCGTCACCGAAAACCAGTCGCCCGCCGGCTGGGCGCGCAGCTCGGCCGAACGGCCGCAGACGACACCGGCTATGAGCGCACGCGCCGGGTCGGTCGCAGGCGCGATGGACGCAAGCAGCCCATTTCGCAGCCGAAGCAGCGGCCCCGGTGAGCCCTCGTCGACCGACACAATCCGAACAGCTTTAACCTTGCGCACCTCGCCTCGGAGCACACGCGATCGTCCATACGCATCGTTCTCAAAACGTGAGACGCGGCCGACAACACGCACATGCGCCCCGACCTTGAGCTCGCGGTCGCACGATAGACGAACCGCTGCCAAGTTCCTACTGTCCGCGTGTGCCTCGCAGGTATAGGAATACACCTCGTCGTTTATGGATGGATCACCCTGCACGACAAACTCGAGACTGCTTGCCGCTCGACCGTCAAGCGCCTTCGAGGCGCTAAGCGCGCCCACAGCCCACCACGCCGAGACGACTGCTCCCGCCACGAGACCGACGGACGCGGCATAGAGCCACCGCTTCCAAGGATCAAGCCGCGCACAAGATTGAGCCAGCACAACGAATACCGCCGTCGCAACGGGAATGGTCCATAGCGGCCCGACCGCCGGCGCCCGCTCCCCCAGCAGCGCATCAGCAGCCATGTTGAGCACCAAGACGCAACTCATGCACATGCCGGCACACAGGGCCATTGTCCACGGCATCAGGGGCCGCGGAGGCATCACACGCTCGCGCTCGGTCGCACTCATACGCAAATGCAATCTTTGATTTTGGCAAGCTTCTTCTCGCCAATGCCCGACACACGCATCAGGTCGTCAACCGAGGCAAAAGCACCGTTCTTTGTCCGCTCATCGATAATCGACTGTGCCATAGAGGGGCCGATGCCCGAAAGCGTCTGTAGCTCTGCCGCGCTTGCCGTATTGATATTTACTAGCCCTGTCGCGCCACCCACGCCCGATGATGCGGAAGCCCCACCATCAACACGGACTTCCGCAATGGACACCTGCTGCTCCCCCACCGTTGGAACGTGAATCTTCTGTCCATCAGTGACCTTGGATGCCCGATTAAGCCCCGTAATGTCTGCCTCGGGCGCCAGCCCGCCGGCGGCATCAATCGCCTGAGCCACCCGCGCGCCGTCCTTGAGGCGATATACACCGGGTGACGCAACGGCACCATCAACATCGACATAGACCTCTGCCACGGTAGAGGCCTTGGACGAAGAGCCTTCGGATGTCTTTCCACTCGAGGCGTCGGCAGATCCCGGCTCCACCGATGAGCCCGAGCCATCAGCATGCTCAAACGACACGCCGCCGGCACCGCCGCCAAGGTTCGCCATTGCCAATCCGCTCGCCATCGCAATGACGATGAGCACTGCCAAAACCACTGCTTTATGCCCGAGTAACTTACCCGCCCAGCGGTCCATCCATTTGACTCGTTCATGTCGTCTGCGCTGCGCCATAGCAAAACCTCCCAACAACATCGTGTCAGGAAAGGAGCCCCGCAGCCCCCACACGCCAAAGCCAGTTTTCACGGTCAAACCAAAAGCTGACCAAAACCTTGCGCAAATCTGTCCATTTATTCAGGCACACGTCAGCGAATGAACAGTTTGACGTTAATCGACCAGCTAGTAAAAGACCGACGATGCAGGCGCATCGTCGGTCTATGCACAAATTTACTCGTGATCTTGGTAAATCTCACGCGGAGCGAGCTCCGAATGTTTGCGTTTTAAGGTCTTGGGGGCCTTGTATGTGTTGCTCTCGAAGTCGATGTACTCGGTCTGTTTGAGCAAGCGCTCGATCATCTCCTCGTGATCGAACAGCTCCCAAGCCTCATGCACGGCATCGAGCTTGGCGTGTGTCTCGGGGCGGCGCGGCATAAAGAGCGTGCAGCAGTCGGGTGCGGCCTCGGTCGAGATATCAAACGTACCGATTTCCTCGGCACGCGCAATGATCTCTTGCTTGTCCGAACCGATCAGTGGACGGAACACGGGAATCTTCACGGCCTCGTTGACAGCCATGATGTTCTCGAGCGTCTGCGAGGCAACCTGACCAAGCGATTCGCCGGTCACGATGGCCTTGGCGCCCTCGATGTGCGCAATGCGCTCCGCAACCGAATACATGATGCGGCGATACATGATCACGCGAAGGTTACTGGGGCAGGTGACCGAGATCTCGCGCTGGCAGTCGCCAAACGGCACCACGTACAGGCGACCGATCTGGACGCCCGGCGCAAGCGCACGGATGATGTCCTGCACCAGGTACTCGCTCGTATCGGGCGTCTGCGGACGGCCGGAAAAGTGCACCGGCACGCACACCGCGCCTCGGCGGGCGAGCATCCACGTCGACACGGGCGAATCGATGCCCGACGACAGCAGCGTCACGACCTTACCGGCAGAACCCACCGGCAGGCCGCCCACGCCGCGCTCGGAGCGGGCGTACACGTAGACGCTGCCCTGAACCACAAGCACATGAACCATCGCATCGGGATCGTGCATCTGGACCTTTTTATCGGGAAACGCCTCGCACAGCACCTCGCCCACCTGACGATTGATATCAATCGAGGTGAGCTCATAGTCGGTGTTGGAGCGCTTGGCATGCACCTTAAACGAATCGAAGGGGCCAAACTCACGCAGCGCCTTGACGGCGGCGGCACAGTACTCCTGCGGGTCGCGGTTGGTGTGATATGCCAGGGACACACGGGCGACGCCGGGAACGGTGCGAATGACACGCGCCGCCTCGTCGGCCTGGTGCTCGTTAAAAGTCACGAGGATATAACCGGAAATTCGAGACACGGCGTTCACGGAAAAGGCGGCCAAAGCCGCCTTGATGTTATCCATGAGGATATGCTCAAAATGTGCGCGGTTCTTGCCCTTCAGTCCAACCTCGTGATAGTGGACCAGGCAGACGCGAGCTGCCATTTAGGCTTCAGCCACCTTGTGGCCGAGTGCCTTCTCGTAGCGGGCCTCGTCGTAGGAGATGTCGCCATTGACAATCTCGTCCATAGCCATCGAGATGGTATCGGCACCGGAAAGCCCGATGGTGATGTCGTCTACATCCTGAACGGCGAGCACGCGGTTGTGCTGGCCACGCAGCATGCTATTGATGTCGCAGGCGCGCTTGGAAGCAAGCGAAGCGAGCAGGAAGCGGTTGTGATCGGTCTTCTCCAGAAGATCGTCAATACAAGGCTTTACAACGGACACGGACCTCAGATCCTTTCATGCATATCGAGAACGCGAACGAGTTCATCGGTCGCGCGGTCGAGATCGTCATTCACCACGACTGCGTCGTAGCGGTCGGCAAGGGCAAGCTCATCGGCGGCGTTTGCCATACGCAGCTCAATCGTCTCGGGCGTCTCGGTACCACGACCGACCAGACGCTCGCGAAGCACCTCAAGCGAAGGCGGCTTGATAAAAATCAGCACGGCCTCGGGGAAACGTTCCTTCACCTGCAAGGCACCCTGGACATCGATCTCCAAAATCAGAGACGAACCAGAAGCGAGCTTGGACTGAACCTCGCTCACAAGCGTGCCGTAGCAGTTGCCGTGGACCTCGGCCCACTCAACAAACTCACCGTTTGCCACGCGGCGGTCAAACTCCTCGCGCGTCAGAAAAAAGTAGTTGACGCCATCGACTTCACCTTTGCGTGGTGCTCGCGTGGTAGCCGAAACCGTCAGGCCCAGGTTCGAGCGGCGCTCGCGCACACGAGTGACGAGCGTGCCCTTGCCTGCGCCTGACGGTCCAGAAATCACAAAGAGCTTTGAATCCTGAACGCTCACTTATTTTGTCAGCTGCTCGAGGAGCTGCTCGCGCTGACGGACGCCGAGGCCCTGGACGCGACGGGTAGCGGAGATGCCGAGCTCCTCCATGATCTTGGCGGCCTTAGCCTTGCCATAACCGGGGAGAGACTCGATGAGGGTGGAAACCTTCATGCGGGAAGCAATGGGGTCATCGGAGTTGAGCACGGACTCGAGGGACTTCTCACCTTTCTTGATCTGCTCGCGAAGCTCAGCACGGGCATGACGTGCGGCGGCAGCCTTCTCAAGAGCCTGCTTGCGCTGCTCGTCGGTAAGCTGAGGGAGTGCCATTCGTACCTCCAAATAGTTGGATTATATCTGATTCAATAATTGGCATTTTAGCACGTAAAACATACAAAATGCCCAATTGCGGCTCCATAGGTTAGACGATACCCGCAAAAAGTGCAATATACTGCGCCCAAAGTTAAACCCCTGACCTGCGATTCCACACAAAGGATGGGAAAGTTTACGCAGGCACAGGGGCTATTTTGTGCTAATGAGACCCAAAAGTGATGACTTAAGGGAATCTTTTACGCGACGTTTTCGACCAGCTCGGAAACGATGGCGTCAAAGGCGGCAACCGGATCGTCGGCACCGGTGATGGGACGGCCCACCACAATGTGGCTCGCGCCGCGCTCGATAGCCTGGGAAGGCGTCGCCACACGGGACTGATCGCCCAGGGCGGCGCCCACCGGACGCACACCCGGGGTCACGATCAGGGCATCGGGACCCAGCAGCTCGCGCATGTCGTGAGCCTCCATCGGCGAGCACACGATACCGTCGATGCCGTTGGCCTGAGCGAGCTTTGCCAGGCGGGCGGCCTCCTCGGGCACGGGCGACTCAACGCCGATCTCACTCAAGGCATCCTGATTCATGCTCGTAAGCACGGTGATGGCAACGAGCTTGGCGCGATCCTCGCGTGCCTCCTCGGCGCCCTCGCGGCAGGCAGCGAGCATGGCGCCCGAACCCAAGCCGTGGACCGAGAGCAGGTCGGCACCGGCGAGCGAGGCGGAACGGGCGGCACCGCGCACCTGGTGCGGGATGTCATGGAACTTAAGGTCGAGGAAGACCTTGAAGCCCAGGCCCTTGAACGTCTTGACGATCTCGGGACCCTCGGCGTAATAGAGCGTCATACCCACCTTGAGCCAAACGGCATGACCCGAAAGCTCGCGGGCGAGCTCGAGCGCACGCTCACGGTCGCAGTCGAGGGCGACGATAACGCGGTCGCGGGCATCCATCTCTAGCATTCGAACGCACCTACCAGCTCGTTGATGTCATTTACGCCCTGGGACTCCGCCCAAGCCTCGAGCTCGTGCGCGATCTTGAGCGAGGCGCATGGATCGACGAAGTTGGCCATGCCGACCGAGACGCAGGTAGCGCCAGCCAGGATAAACTCGGCTGCGTCCTCGCCGGTCATGACACCGCCGACGCCGTTGATGGGGATATCGACCGCCTGGGCGACCTCCCAGACCATGCGCACGGCAATGTGGTGGCACAGCGGGCCCGAAAGACCGCCCTTGGGCTTGGCGACGCGCGACTTACGGGTGTGCACGTCGATGGCCATGCCCTGGATGGAGTTGATGACCGAAAGGCCGTCGGCCCCCTCGGCCTCGAGGGCCTTGGCGATCTCGGCGACGTTGACCGGGGCCATCTTCACGAACAGCGGCTTATCGGTCACCTTGCGGCAGGCGGCCATAACGGCAGAGGCGCCCTCGGGCGTGGAACCCATGGCGGCACCGCCGGCAGCGATATTGGGGCAGCTCACGTTGATCTCGTAGCCGGCAGCCCAGGGGCACAGCTCGACATACATCTCGAGCGCGCGGACAAACTCCTCGACGGAGTGACCGGCGACCTGGCAGATAACCTGGCAGCCGTCCTTGGACAGCTGCTCGAGCCACGGACCGGACTCGCGGGCAAAGGCAGCAACACCGGGGTTCTGAAGGCCCACGGAGTTGATCATGCCGCCGGGGATCTCGGCCATGCGGGGCGCGGGGTTGCCGGGCCAGGGCTCGGCTGCGCAACCCTTGGTGGTAATGGCGCCTAGCTGGGAGACATCGAAGAAGTTCTGGAACTGCCAACCGTAGCCAAAGGTACCGGCTGCGGTGTTGATGGGGTTCTGCATCTTGACGCCGCCGAAATCGACGGCCATGTTCACGGTACCCACTAGAAGACCACCACCTTGGAACCATCGAACACGGGGCCGCACATGCAGGCACCCTTCATACCGTCGACCGTCTCGACATTGCAGGTGTTGCAGGCGCCAAAGCCGCAGCTCATCATGCGCTCGAGCGACACCTCGCAGTACGCGCCGGCCTCGGCGGCAGCAGCGGCGACCTTCTTCATCATGACAGCGGGACCGCAGCTGGCCACGTAGTCGTAGCCGCCCTCGCCGAGCAGCTCGGCTGCCGGGTCGGTGCAAAAGCCGTGCGTGCCCAGCGTGCCGTCGTCGGTGCACACGTTGACCGTGGCGCCCAGCGCACGGAACTCATCGATGCCCACTGCCTTGGACGCGGTGCCAAAGCCCAGGCACACGTCCACGTCCACACCCTGCTCGGCAAGCATGCCGGCCAGGCACAGCACGGGCGGAACGCCGATGCCGCCCGCCACGAGCAGCGCCTTCCCGGTGCCCTCGGGAACGAGCCAGCCGCGGCCGCCCGGGCCCAGCAAGTTGGACCTGGAGCCGGGGCCCATCAGCGACAGGCGACGGGTGTCATCGCCCACGACGGCGTACCACAGCTCGACGGTGCCGGCCTGGGCGTCGGCGCGATAGAAGCTCAAAGGCACGCGAAGCAGCGAAGAGGCATCGCCGGGTACGGCGATGTTCACAAACTGACCGGGCTTGAGCGCACTTGCAAGCTTGGGGGCCGAGATGACGAGCGAGAAGATGCCGTCGGCGATCTCCTGGTTCGAGACGACCTCGAAGTCGTGCATGCGTGCAGTGGAAGGTGTGGGCATAGACGCTCCAATCCCCCATGCGGTTGCATGGACCAAACGAACAGAAAGCGCGGCACCGCAAGGGCGCCGCGCACAAAAGCGATAAGGCTATGCTAGCAGATGCAGCCGTCGGCGAGCGTCTGCTTGCCGCCGACAAATACATCGGTGGCACGACCGGTGAGCGTGCGGCCGGCAAAACCGGAGTTTTCGGCGCGCGACTCGTAGCCGTCCTCGCCAACCGTCCAGGTGGCGGACGCGTCGAAGACGGTCAGATCGGCAACGGAACCCGCCTTAACCTGAACCTGGTCCAAACCCAAGATTTCACGCGGCTTGATGGCCATGAGCTCGACCATACGGCCCATGCTCATCTTACCCGTGTTGACCAGCTCGGTAAGCACGAGCGACAGCGAGGTCTCAAGGCCGATCATGCCGAAGGGCGCAAGCTCAAACTCGCGGGCCTTCTCCCACGGGGTGTGGGGAGCGTGGTCGGTGACGATGGCGTCGACGGTGCCGTCGATGACGCCCTGACGGATGGCCTCGGCATCCCTCTCGGTACGCAGCGGCGGGTTGACCTTGAGCGAGGTGTTGTACGTCTCGTCCAGGTCGTTCTCGGTCAGGAACATGTGGTGCGGGGTGGCCTCGCAGGTAACCTGCACGCCGGCGGCCTTACCGGCACGCACGAGCTCAAGGCCGTGGGCGGTGGAAATGTGCTGGATGTGCAGCTTGGCACCGGTCAGCTTGGCGATCTCGATGTCACGGGCGATCTGAAGCTCCTCGCCGGCGACCGGCCAGCCCTCGAGGGCCAGGCGGGTCGAGACCTTGCCCTCGTTGATCTGGCCGTGACCGACCAGATCCTCGTCCTGGCAGTGGCTCATAAAGACCTTGCCGAACATCTTGCCGTAGTCCATGCAGCGACGGAGCATGCCCGCGCCCTGCACGCCGCGACCGTCGTCGGTGAAGGCGACGGCGCCGTGGGCGACCATGTCGCCCATCTCGGACATGGCCTCGCCCTTAAGACCGCGGGTCATGGCACCCGACGGATAGACGCGGCAGTGACCGACCTCGGCAGCGCGGGACTTGACGAACTCCACGACGGTGCCGTTATCGGTGACGGGGTCGGTGTTGGGCATGGCGCACACGCCGGTGAAGCCGCCCTTGGCAGCCGCGCGGGTACCGCTCTCGATGTCCTCTTTGACCTCGTAGCCGGGCTCACGCAGGTGAACATGCATGTCCACCAGGCCAGGGACGAGGTACTTGCCGGAAAGGTCGCGGACCTCGGCTCCCTCGACGGCGAGATTCTCACCGACCTCGGCAATCTTGTCGCCGGCAATCAGGACGTCAACGACACCGTCAAGCTCGACGGACGGGTCGACGACGTGGGCGTTCTTAAGAAGCAAGGCCATTATCGGCACCTCCAAGCAGCAGATACAGGATAGCCATACGCACGCAGATACCGGCGTAGACCTGCTCCAGAATGACGGAGCGTTGCGGGTGGTCGGCCATATAGGAGTCGAACTCGACGCCGCGGTTGATGGGGCCCGGGTGGCAGATGATAGCGTCGGGCTTCATGAGCTTCTCGCGGTCCTTGGTCAGGCCGAAGAGCTTGTGGTACTCGCGAATGGTCGGGAACGGGGCGCCCTCGAGGCGCTCCTGCTGCACGCGCAGCATGTAGACGACATCCAGCTCGGGCAGGACGGAATCGAGGTCGCTCGTCACGTGGTCGCAGCCCAGAACCTCGGGCGCCGGAGGCAGCAGCGTGCCGGGGGCGACGGCGTAGGTCTCGCAGCCCATGATCTTAAGGGCAGGGATCAGCGAGCCGCAGACGCGGGAGTGGGCGATATCGCCGACCACGGCGACCTTCAGGCCGTGGAAGTCGCCCTTGTGCTCCCAGATGGTGTACAGGTCCAGCAGGGCCTGCGTGGGGTGGTTGTGCTTGCCGTCGCCGGCGCAGATGACGCTCGCGGGCGAGTTCTGCGTGACGATGTAGGGAGCGCCGGCGTGCTTGTCGCGCACGACGATGCAGTCGATCTTGTAGGCATTGAGGGTCTCAACGGTGTCGACGAGGCTCTCGCCCTTGACCGTGGAGGTCGAGGAGCCGCCAAAATTGAGGCTGTCGGCCGAAAGACGTTTCTCGGCGAGCTCGAAGGAGCTGCGGGTACGCGTCGAGGGCTCATTGAACATGTTGACGATGGTCTTGCCCTTGAGCGTGGGGACCTTCTTGATGGCACGCTCGTTGACCTCGGAGAACGCCTTGGCGGTCTCGAGGATGAGCTTGATGTCCTCTTCGGAGTACTCGGTAATGTCGATCAGGTGCTTATGGTTGAACGCCACGGTACTACTCACCTCCCAGCGGCGCGGAACCCACATGGGAGCCCGGCGCGACGTCGTTGATCTCGACAGCGGTACGGCCGTCGACTTCCTTCATATATAGGTGCACGTTCTCCTCGTGCGACGAGGGGACGTTCTTGCCGACAAAGTCCGGCGAGATGGGGAGCTCGCGGTGACCGCGGTCAACGAGAACTGCCAGCTCGATGCGGCTCGGACGGCCCAGGTCCATAACGGCGTCCAGCGCGGCGCGGATGGTTCGACCCGTATAGAGGATGTCGTCCACCAGCACGACGCGCTTGCCGTCGACGCTGAAGGGAATGTTAGTAGCGTGGATCGCGGGAGCGAAATTGGTCGCATAGTCATCGCGGTAGAAGCTGATGTCCAGGCTGCCGAGCGGAACGTCGACGCCCTCGATCTCCTTGATCTCCTCGGCGAGCTTCTTTGCCAGAAGGTCGCCGCGCGTGACGATGCCAACCAGAGCGAGGTCTTCACAGCCCTCGTTGCGCTCGAGGATCTCGTGCGCGATGCGGGTCATCGCTCGGTTGACGGCGGTCTCGTCCATGATGACCGCCTTGGGGGAAGTCGTGCCCATCGATCTCCTTCCTCACATGTCTTGACTGCTGACACAGTCAAAAAAATAGATGCCCGACCGCTCAAAGCGGACCAGACACCCACAGGAAGGGCTGCTCGCATGGCAGCTATGTAATTCCATGTGGGTATCTCGTACCCCTTTAATGGTCAAGAAATAGTGTAGCCAACCTCGGGCTTAATTGCGAGCATAAATACAGAGCGATCCGTAAACGGAGCCAATCGCTCCATAAACCTAAATATATTTGCGGGACGAACTTGAAAACCTCGGTTCGAGCTGGCATAATCCCCTCTGCTGCACGCAAATCAGATCTACGTCCAGGGCCGTGGCGTGCACACTATCGCCGAAAGAGGAATATCTCTGTGTAGATTGCGCACAGAGAGCTGCTTCTGTGCTATAGTTCAGGCTTGTTTGTTAACGCGACATGTTCGTTTGTCGCCCAAGGAGGGTCAGTTATGTCCAAAGTTTGCGAAGTTTGCGGTAAGCACCCCGTTGCCGGTCGCTCCATCAGCCACTCTCACCGCGTCACCAACCGTAAGTTCCGCCCCAACATCCAGCGCGTCTACGTCGTCGTCGATGGTCACCGTCGCAAGATGAACGTTTGCTCCACCTGCCTCAAGTCCGGCAAGGTTGCGCGCTCCTAAATAAGGTCTTACCAACAAGTACCTCGGACTCTCCGGGTCAAAGACCTCGCGTTCACATAGAACTTACCAAAGGCGTCCTCCCCTACGGAGGGCGCCTTTTTGGTGTATTGACCACCAGCTGATCGCAAGAGGACTACCACTCACATGCGCACTCATTGGGGACAGACTTACATGAGTGCTTTCACGCATTGGGGACAAACATGACGCGCTCATGCGGCGCCACGATCAGTTCCTGTCCCGCCTAACGCTGCATCTTTCCAGCCCGCGGTGGCCTTGGTCACGCTTGTAGCGCCGATACCGGTGATACGGGCAATTTGCTTGACCGTGAGATGCGCCCGCCTGAGCCTCAGCAGACACGCATCGCGTTCGAGACGAGGCAAGGCCTTGAGCAGCGCAGGATCTATGCCCGGCAGGACTTCGCGCGCAACGGAAAGGGCCTCCTCATCGGGGATCCGCCGACGTGGAAGAACCTCCACTGACCAGATGCGCCCGGCAACTTCCTCGAGATGTTCGCAATAGCAACGGGAGCCTCCGACAATATCGAGCATAGGGGCCGCAACACAGATGTCAAAGGGGTCGTAGCCCAGCTGGTATGCCCTAAAGCTTGACCAGCGGTATGCTCCGAGAGAGTCGATTGCACCTTTCACAGGATTGAGATGGATATAATCGAGTAGCTGCACCGCCTGTGTGTCCGACTCAACCGCAACCCGCGAATAGCGATTGTCAAACAGATGCCCCGTTCTTCCCGTTTTTCCATTGAAATATTTAGCATACGCCGTCAGTGCGCACTGCATTGCCTTTGAAAGGTTGTCATATGGGTCATCAACCATCAAATGGAAGTGGTTGTCCATAAGGCACCAAGCCAACACCGCCACTTTATGGCATACAAACCTGTCGGAGATGTCCGATAAGAAACGATATCGGTCGGAGTCATCTTCGATAATCTGTTTGGAGTTGCCACGGTCAAAGACGTGGTAATAGCCGGTGAGCGAAACAGCGCGGGCGCATCGAGCCATAATCTCTCCTTTCAAAACCGAACAGGCAACACCTAAAAGGAGAGAAGGAACGCGAAATGCTGAGGCTGTGAACTATTTATATCCAATAGGTGGCAAAAACAGGTCCAGAACGGCAAAATGGCAAAACGATGTCTGTCCCAAATGAGTGTAAGCACTCATGTAAGCCTGTCCCCAATGAGCGGGGCGATACAGCAGGCAGATAGTTTTAGTTAAAACGCTTCATTTTATTGAAGCGTTTTAGTGTGCCTTTTACGGGAATCTTACCGGTTATCGAATTATTTATTGCTATCATTCAAAACGTAGGGTAAATCTCCGATCGCAAGGAGACACAAATGGTGAAAAAGTCACCGGAAAACACTACTCCCGCAATTGTGGACAACGTAGAGGCGCTTGAGGCTAAGCTCGCTCAGATGCGAGAGGCCCAGGCGCTTTTTGCTACGTACACGCAGGAGCAGGTCGATAAGATCTTCTACGAGGCCGCCATGGCCGCCAACAAGGCCCGTATCCCGTTGGCGAAGATGGCCATCGAGGAGACCGGCCGCGGCGTTCTTGAGGACAAGGTCATCAAGAACCACTACGCCGCAGAGTACATCTACAACGCTTACAAGGACACCAAGACCTGTGGTGTCCTGGAGCGCGACGAGGCCTACGGCATCACCAAGATCGCCGAGCCCATCGGTATCGTGGGCGCCGTCATCCCGACGACCAACCCCACTTCCACCGCGATCTTCAAGACGCTGATCAGCCTGAAGACCCGCAACGGCATCATCATCTCCCCGCACCCGGCTGCCGCCAAGTGCACCATCGCCGCCGCCAAGCTCGTGCTTGACGCCGCCGTCAAGGCTGGCGCCCCCGAGGGCATCATCGGCTGGGTCGATGTCCCCTCCATCGAGCTGACCAACATGGTCATGCGCGACGTCGACATCATCCTCGCTACCGGTGGCCCGGGCATGGTCAAGGCCGCTTACTCCTCGGGCAAGCCCGCCCTGGGCGTCGGCGCCGGTAACACCCCGGTCATCATCGACGACACCGCCGACGTGCTGCTCGCCGTCAACTCCATCATCCACTCCAAGACCTTCGACAACGGCATGATCTGCGCTTCCGAGCAGTCCGTGACCGTCATCGACACCATCTATGACCAGGTTAAGGCCGAGTTCCAGAAGCGCGGCTGCTACTTCGTCAAGCAGGGTGCCGAGATGGAGGCCCTGCGTGCCGCCATGTTCAAGAACGGCGCTCTCGATCACCGCATCCCCGGCATGGCTGCCGCCAAGATCGCCGAGCTCGCCGGCATCGAG
>CABVDE010000021.1 GCA_902496945.1 uncultured Collinsella sp. | reverse complement strand
CGACGAGGAGGCTGAGGCCGCCTGCCGCACCCTTGGCGCCGAGCTGGCCTAGCAGCACCACCGAACCCGACAAAAGGGGTTCACGCTAAAATTCATTGACGTCCCAACAAAAAAACGGGGCTGGATTCATGTCCAGCCCCGTTTTCCGTAATGCCAGTCGCGTGAACCAGCTACGAGATATTGCCCAAAAATGCCTTGGTGCGCTCGCTCTTGGGGTGGTCGAAGACCTCGCTCGGCGTACCCTCTTCCACAATGACGCCGCCGTCCATAAAGACGACGCGGTCGGCGACGTCGCGGGCAAAGCCCATCTCGTGCGTCACCACAATCATGGTCATGCCGTCGCGCGCCAGGTCGCGCATGACACCCAGAACGTCGCGAACCAGCTCGGGATCGAGCGCCGACGTGGCCTCGTCAAAAAGCATGACGTGAGGGTTCATCGACAGGGCGCGGGCTATGGCAACGCGCTGCTGCTGGCCGCCCGAGAGCTGGCTCGGCATAAAGTCGATACGCTCGGCAAGACCGACCTTGGTCAGCTCCTCGACGGCAATCTTCTCGGCCTCTTCCTTGCTGCGCTTGAGCACCTTTTGCTGCGCGAGCATGACGTTCTTTTTGACTGACAGGTGCGGGAACAAATTGAACTGCTGGAACACCATACCCAGATGTGTACGCACCTTGTTAAGGTCGACGCCCTTGGCGCACACGTCCACACCCTCAACGACAATCGAGCCGCTCGTGGGATGCTCCAGACGATTGATGCAGCGAAGCATTGTCGACTTGCCCGAGCCCGAGGGACCCAGGACTACGACGACCTCGCCCTTATGCACGTCCAGATCGATATCGCGCAGGACCACGTTATCGCCAAAGGCCTTCTGGAGGTTCTTGATGCTGACGACGACCTCATTCGAGTTATTGATTTCGCTCATGATAGGACCTCCTTACAGACCGGCGATGTGATCGGCGGGCGTCGCGACAACCTGCCCGGCGCTCTTGGTGGGACGTTTCTTCTTGGTTTCGGACGTACCCAAAAGCCTCGCCTCCAGACCGCTCACCAAACGAGCAAGCGGCAGGGTGATGACCAGGTAGAACAGGGCTGCAACCACATACGGCGTAATGGAGCCGGTCGTGGCCACGATGGTGCGGGCGTTCATGACGATCTCGACCACGCCCACGGCCGCGAGCAGCGACGTATCCTTGTAAAGCAGGATGAACTCACTGGTCAGCGTGGGCAGGACATTGCGGAACGTCTGCGGAATCATGACATAGAGCAGCGTCTGGAAGGCGTTCATGCCCAGCGAGCGCGCGGCCTCGTTCTGTCCCTTGGGGATCGACTGGATACCGGCGCGGAAGATCTCGCACAGGTAGGCAGACGAGTTCATGGCCATGACGATGACACCGAGCACATAGTCGTCAACCTTGACGCCGGCCAGTGGCAGACCGAAGAACGCGATATAGATTTGCAGGAACGCCGGCGTACCGCGGATGATGTTCACGTAGATGCCGGCAAGGCAGCGCAGGATGCGCGACTTGGAGATGCGCATGAGCGACAGGGCAAAACCAAAGGGAATCGCCAGCGGAAACGCCACAAGCACGATCGAGAGCGACATGAGGAAGCCCTTGAAGACGATCGGCAGGCTCTGAACCAAAATGACCGGGTTCAGGAACAGGCGAAGGAACATGTTGGAATTCCATGCCTCGACCCACGGCTGCTCCTTAAGGTCGGCCAGGAAGTTATCGAATGCCGTCACGCCCTTGATCTCCACCGACGGAATCTTGGAGATCTTCTTGGTCGAACCATCGGCCAAAGTGTAGGTGCCGCTAAAGGCCTCGTCGCCGCCCTCGACGGGGAAGGTCACGCCGTAGACCTCGACGCGGAAATAACCGCCGGCGGGCGCCGTCTCGCCAAAATCAATCTTGAGCGTCTGGCCGTCGACCTTGCACGTAGGCTTCATGGGCGTACGGTCCATAAGGTCATCGCCCGAGAGCATCGTCAGACGCATGTCGTCCGCACCAAAGGTCGTGCCATCGGCAAACGTCAGTGAAAGACCGCTCAGTTCCTCGTCGGCATCGGCCTGAACCTCCCAGGTGATACGTGTCTCGGTGCCACCGACCACGTCGCTACCCGAACCGGTATTGGGGCGGGCGGTGATCTTTGCGGTCTCAAGCGCCTGAGCAGTCGAGGGCACGCAGGCCCCCGCGCATACCAGGGCGAGCGCCACGGCCAGGGCGCAGGCCAGCTTTTGGAGCATCGAGGGCAGTGGATAGCTCTGGCCCATAGCTCCTTGGTTCAATCGAGACAAGGTGGCTCCTAACGTTTAAGTTGCCGACATAACGGGACGGGACGACGCCCTTTCAAGAAACGCAAAGGCCCTCTCCGCCAAAACGGAAAGGGCCCGCGCGCGATCAAGTAGCTATTTTACTTGATGTTGTACTTAGCCATGAGGGCGTCAACGGTACCGTCATCGGTCAGGTCCTTGATGGCCTGGTTGATGTCGTCCTTGAGCTTGGTGTTGCCCTGGTTGATGGCGATGGCGTACTCCTCGCCGGTGCTGATCTGCTTAACCGTATGGCAGGTGTTGAACTGCTCGGCGGTCAGCTGGCTGGCAACAGAGCGGTTGGTGACCACGGCGTCGCCCTTATCAGACTGCAGGGCGCTGAAGCACTCGGTGGCGTCCTTGTAGGGGACGATCTTGGCCTTGGGGAAGTTTTCCTGGGCAAAGGCCTCGGCGGTCGAACCGGACTGGACGATGATCGTGGCGTCGGCATTATTGAGCTTCTCGCTGTAGTTATCGGCCGTAATGTCGGTGTTATCGACCTTGGTCACGATAGCCTGGTCGTCCATGTAGTAAGAGTCGGAGAAAGCGACTTCCTTCTCGCGCTCGGGCGTGTCAGTGATAGCCGCGATGGAGACGTCGTACTTGGCGCCCGAAGCAACGCCGGGGACGAGCGTGTCGAAGTCGTTGTTGACGTACTCGACATCCAGACCCAGCTTGTCAGCGATAGCCTTGATAAGCTCAAGGTCAAAGCCCTGGTAGTCGCCGTTGTCATCCTTGTACTCAAACGGCGCGTACTCGGCAGAGGTGCCGACGGTGAGCGTACCGTCCTTGACGAGTGCATACTCCTTGGAGCCGTCGACTTTCTCGACCTTCACGTCGTCAGAGCTGCTGGAACCGGCATCAGAACCAGAGGTGGCGTTGGACGAGCCGCAGCCCGTCAGTGCGAGGGCGAGTGCCATGGCACCCGTGGCGGCAAATGCGCCAAGCTTCTTGAGCTTCATAATCAGTCTCCTTCCGGTGACCCCGTTTGATTCAGAGGTCTGCAAAAACTGTTGGCTATTATGCACCCGTAAGTGCGAATCTGCAATGAGAAAACTGATTGAAACAGACCCATAACGTGAATGGAACACTCCACTTTGTGACAGTTATTACTGCTGCAATGAACGTAGCAGAGTAATTTCCGCTGCATAACCTGCAAGTTCGTTCGGCGTCTCCAAAATGAATGGCAAGGTGCACAATCGGCTATTCGATACAATATTCTGCATAACCTGCATACCGCCGCCAAGCTCCTCGCTGCCAAGGTAGCCCTTGCCGATGCACTCATGACGATCCTTATGGGCACCACAGGGGTTCTTTGAGTCGTTGATGTGCACGGCATGCAGGCGATCGATGCCTACCACACGGTCGAACTCGTCGAGCACGCCGTTAAGATCATGGATGATGTCGTAGCCGGCATCGCTCACATGGCAGGTGTCCAGACAAACACCCAGCTTGTCCGACAGCTCGGGGCACTTGGCGGCAACGCCCTCGATAATGCGCGCCAGCTCTTCAAAGCTACGGCCCACCTCGGTGCCCTTGCCCGCCATGGTCTCGAGCAGCACTGTCGTCTGCTGCCCCTCAAACATCACCCGGCACAACGTATCGATAATCATCTGAATGCCGGCGTCGGCGCCCTGCCCCACATGCGCACCGGGATGGAAGTTGTAGTAATTGCCGGGCAGTGCTTCCAGTCGCTGCAGGTCCTCGGTCATTGCCTCCAAGGCAAACTCGCGCGCCCGCTCCTTGGCAGAGCAGGGGTTGTAGGTATAGGGGGCATGAGCTACGAGCGGACCAAAGCCGTTTTGCGCCATAAGCTCACGCAGAGCCGCCACATCGTCCATGTCGAGGTCTTTCGCCTTGCCACCGCGCGGGTTGCGCGTGAAGAACGCAAAGGTGTTGGCGCCAATAGACAGCGCCGTCTCCCCCATCGCCCGATAGCCCTTAGTCGTCGATAGGTGACACCCAATCGTCAGCATCTCCAGCTCCCCCTCATCAGTTGCGGTGAAATACGGTCTATTAGTGCCCCATTTTGGCGCAAACAGACCGTATTCCACCGCAAGTTATAAAAGGGGCATTACACGGACCGCCGATCCCCTGGGCACCAGCACCACAGCCTAGAGCGTCAAACGAATCGCATCGATGATGCGCGCGCAGCGCTGTGTGGCGGCAAGGGGCATGATGGGACTCTCGAGCTTCCCCGCCCGGATGAGCTGAGTCGCATGCTGGATTTCGCCGTAGAAATCATCGACCTCAAACGGGGCATTTATTTCGAGCATTCGTCCGTCGGAGTACTTCACATGGGCGAGTTCGGGGCGATGGAGACGCTCAATTTCCAACGAGCCCCGCTCGCAGGCAACTGTTAAGCGGCTTTCATATGCTGCTTTGCCGTCGCACACCATATGAATCGGCAGGCCACCAAGGCTCATATGGATCTCATCGGCCCAATCCACGTGGCCGCCCGGCACGTCGCGCCAGCGAACTTCGCGAGACGAAACCTCGCACGCGCCCGCGAGCAAGTCCTCAAACCAACCGACTGCATAGCAGCCCATGTCATATAGGCAGCCGCCCTGCAGAGGATCGAGCAGATAACCCGAAGGAGTCTCGCCATAGTCGAGCTTTTGCACGCTCTCAATCGAGACAACACGGCCAAGCTCCCCCGACGCAAGTAAGCCCTTCACGCGAGTGCGCATCGGGCAAAACCGATTTTTCATTGCCTCCATAAACAGCACACCGCACTCGCGAGAGGTGGAGGCAATCGAGAGAGCCTCTTCCTCACTCAGAACGGCCGGCTTTTCGCACAGCATGGCCTTTCCGGCGCGCAGGGCGCGACAGGCCCAGTGCGCATGCATACCATGCGGAAGAGCCAAGTAGATCGCGTCGACATCGGGGTCGGCAATCAACGCGTCATAAGCCGCATCGCCGTTATCGTCGGCCGAGGCATAGCCATGGGCGGCATCGATCGAAAACGCTCGGCAAAATTCCTCGACATGCGCAGGAGTGCGGCCGGCCGCAGCCACCAGCCGTGCCTCATCGACCCCCTTGAGCGACGATGCAAATCGGTACGAAATGTGCCCTGCGCCCAAAACGCCCCAGCGAACATCACGCGAATCATCACGTAAACCTCGATCGCCCACGATAGCCCCATCAGTTGCGGTGAAATAGTTCCTGTTAACGCCTTATTCTGCCGCAAGCAGGAACTATTCCACCGCAAGTTATAAAAAAGGGGCATCAGGAGCGCGTTTTGCTGAAGGCCTTAAGCACGGCCGTTACGGGGCCGGGCTGGAAGCGTCGGCGCACGTCATCGAGGCGCTCGGGGATATCGATGTGCTGCGGGCAGTGACGTGCGCATTTACCGCACTTGATGCAATTGCTCACGAGCTTGGGCTCGCTCGTCCGCACCGCGCTCGCCGTAAAGTATTGCGACAGTCCCGTAAACCAGCTATGCGCGTAGCTCGCGTTGTAGGCGGCAAAGCATCCGGGGATGTTGGTGCCCTTGGGGCACGGCATGCAGTAGCCGCACCCCGTGCAGGGCACACGGTTCGATTTCTCAAACTCTTCCAGCACGCGCGCGATGGTATCGAGCTGGTCCGCCGTCATCGAATCCGGCAGCACGCGATCGGCCAGCGCCGCGTTCTCGTCCACCTGCTCGGTATCGGTCATGCCCGAAAGCAGTATCGTCACCTGAGGATGGTTCCACACCCACGAGAGCCCCCAAGCGGCAGGTGTATGCAAATGCTGGTCATGCGCACCGTCAAGCACGGCGCGCGCCCGCGGCGGCAACTTGCCTGCCAGACGTCCGCCCAAAAGCGGCTCCATCACAAATACCGCAAGCCCGCGCTCGGCGGCTGCCATGAGCCCCGCCGTTCCCGCCTGATAGCGCTCTCCGGCGTAGTTGTACTGAATCTGGCAAAAGTCCCACTCATAGGCATCGAGCATCGTGAGGAAATCCGCCGCACTGCCATGGTACGAAAAACCGATCTGGCGAATACGCCCCGCAGCCTTTTGGCGTGCAATCCAGTCCTCAATGCCCAGTGCCACCACACGCTCCCATTGCGCGGGCGAGGTGATGTTGTGCATGAGGTAGTAGTCGATATGGTCAGTCCGCAGGCGGCGCAGCTGCTCATCAAAGAAGCGGTCGAAATCCTCCGCGCACTTGCACGAGGCGTGAGGCAGCTTGGTCGCGAGCAAAACCCGATCGCGCAGGCTCAGGCGCTCAAGCGAAGCGCCTACGCAAGCCTCGTTGCCGGGATAGAGGTAGGCCGTGTCAAGGTAGTTAATCCCTTGCTCCACCGCACGGGAAATGATGGCGTCTGCCGTCTTCGCATCGGGGCGCCCCGGCGCACTGGGAAACCTCATGCAGCCCAGTCCCAGCGCCGAGATACGGTTGCCGCTTTTGGGGTCAACGCGGTATTGCACGGCCCCTCCTCTCCCCTCAAAGCTCTGGCAAGGCGAAACAAACCCGCCACGCCATCGAAACACATTTGAATCGCAATTGAGACCGTATCGTAACGCAGCAGAAATCGAGCCGTCACGGCACCGCTTTAACATCAGCAAAAAGCCCGATGAAAGGAGCCGACCGTGACCACACGCGAGAATGCCCACCCCTATCCCGGCGAGCAATACATCCTCTCGGTCGACCGCTATCAGATCGAGGTCATGGACCATCTGGACGAACTCCCCGCCACGGGTGCCGTCATCTTCTGCACCTTCCCCAAGGTCCGCGATGGCGTCGGATACCCCGCCCGCGTCTTTGCGGCCTGCCCCGCAGCGTAAGCTCCGCGCGTCCATTCATTTAAATTTCGCCACCCCGCATGCACAAGGTGCGCCGGCGGCATACAATCCATCAGGCGCCCCTACGCGGGCGTCTTTTATATGGGGAGATGATTCATATGCAGATCAACAAGGTCGCCTTTATCGGCAAGGGCGGTGTCGGCTTGCTCTACGGCAGCATGATCGCCCGGGCGCTCGGCAACGACGCCTTCGAATACGTCATGGACGATGCACGCTTCGAGCGTCACGCGAACGACGCGCTTACCATCAACGGCGAGCCTTGCGTGCTCAAGTCCGTCCGCGTCAGCGAGGCAACGCCCGCCGATCTGGTCATCCTGACGGTCAAGACCACCGGCCTCGACCAAGCGCTCAGGACCATGGAGCGCGTCGTGGGTCCCAGCACGCTCATCGCCTCGCTGTGTAACGGCATCACTAGTGAGCAAAAGATTGCCGAGCGCTTTGGCTGGGAGCACACCGTCCTGGGGATCTGCCAGGGCATGGACGCGGTATTCCTCAACGGCGCACTTACCTTTACCAATGCGGGTGAAATCCGCTTTGGCGCAGCTGCCGGCACCGATCCCGCGACCGTCACCGCCATCGACGAGCTCTACACGCGCTGTGGCATCGCCCATACCGTCGAGAGCGACATTGCGCACCGCATGTGGGCCAAACTCATGCTCAACGACGGCATCAACCAGACCTGCATGGCCTTCGGCGGCACGTACGGAAGTGCCACGGAACAGGGCTCCGAGCAACGTCGCTGCTTTGTCTCCGCCATGCGCGAGACGCTTGCGGTCGCCAACGCCGAGGGCATCGGGCTCACCGAGACAGACCTGACGCAGATGGTGCATCTCATCGAGGGACTCGACCCCGCCGGCATGCCCTCGATGGCGCAGGACCGCGCCGCCCAGCGCAAAACCGAGGTCGAGGAGTTCGCGGGCACCATCTGCCGCCTCGCAGCCAAACACAATATCCAGGCGCCGCAAAACGAGTGGCTCTATCAGCGCATCCGCGATATCGAGAAAAGCTGGTAGCGCCAACGTGCCGCATTCAACAGCCTTAACAGCAAAGCCGCCGCAAGGGAACCTTTCCCCTGCGGCGGCTTTTATCTTCGTCTATGACCGGCAGCCAATCTCACAACAGTTAGCGTTGCGGCTCCGGCACCTCGTCCTCGTCATCGCGGCAAAGAACCACGCCCGCGCTTCCCAGCAGTGCGGCTGCGATCAGCGCGCCAACCACGATGGGAGTAGCCCCGCATGACCCCTGCATGCCCGCAATGAGCGCGGCCGTAGGACCAAGGCAACCAAGCACCAATGCGACGGCGGCAACGGCAATATCTCGAGCATTCACAAGACCACTTCCTCCACGAGAAAGACCTTATTTCTCATGAACTAGTGTGCCCCGCGCCCATATGCGCGGCGTACTGCCACGGTAAGCGCTCTGTTAGCTCAAGCATACACAAAAAACGGGCGCCCTTACATTGCCCAAAGGCTCGGTGAAGACGCCCGTCCATCATGTGCAATCGATGCCGGCAGATTACCAACCGGCGTAGCAATCGGTAGTTCCGGCTGCGTAACCCGAACTCGACCTGGCTAATGCGGCCCGCCGTACACAGTCAAGCCCCATCGCAGAGAGTCAGTTGCCACATTCAGGGTCAACGTAATTCTGCATGTTCGTTGTTCACGCCCCAAATCCAAAAAACAGTAATCTATATAAAGCTAAGGAATCCAAGGGAAGCCGCGCAGGGTGACGGCTACGGCTTTCTTGTTTTTTCCTTCTGATTCTTTGGGGGAGTTTGCCCATCGTCCGATAACTGCTTCAAGCTCCTCGCCAAGTCTAAATAGCTCGTCAGAATTCAGATGAAGGACGGTGTCGAAGCCAAGCTCAGCCCCGTGCCAGCAATCATCATAGTCATCAAACTTGTCGAGATATCGTGAATAGGCGGCAAAATAAGACTGGCTCGAGGCCCTTCGAACAGCAAGCAGATCGGTAACTTCCGCTCCATCATCAAATTCTTCAAGCGGACCTAAAGGCAGGGGGGTAATGGTCCACCAGCTTTGACGTTTATCGCCTTTGCCTTCGCACTTCGTTATAAGCCCCGCGGCGCTCAACCTCTTAAGGTGATAACTCACGCTTCCCGGAGCAAGCCCAATCTTATCGCTAATCATTCCAACATTACATGGGCCAATATTGCGTAATACTGCAAGGATTCTCATTCGCTCAGAGTTTGCATAAACCCTCAAAGTGGAAGAATCAGTCGCCCTGTTGATACGATCCACCATTTCTACCTCCAATCATCATTCTCCCATAGAAAAAGAAAAGATTTGTTGTAGATTTCTACAACAGTCGTTGTACAATTCTATTTCGAAAGGAGTATCGCACATGCACATCAATTCACTAAGCGAGTACAACGAGCTCGCCAAGGCATACGACATATTTAAACGGGACGATAATTATCCCGCCTTCTTCTCCCTCCTAAAAGGGGAGTTTATCGATGTCTGCAAGCTGGGCAGGGATGTACATTCACTCGAAGTTGGCTGCGGTACGGGGACGTTCACACATCTCTTCAATGAAGCCGGATTTAACATTGATGGAGTCGACCTTTCTCCAAACATGATTTCTGTAGCACAAAATAAATACCCGGATTTGCGCTTTGCCGTAGCAGATATTTCGAAAGACCCTCTCAATACTAGCGAATACGGTTTATGCGTAGCTCTCGATGACGTTTTGAACTGCTTGCCCGACGAGATTTCTCTAAGGTCTGCAATTATCAATATCGCATCAAGCCTTACTGCGGGCGGCTACTTTCTCTTTGATCTAGTTTCACTTAGCTCTTTCAAAAATTACATGGGCTCAGTCGATTTTCGCAAATATGAAGACGCTTGCGTTCTTTCCTATCCCCTATCCTCGTTATATAACACAGGTCGAGACCCCTTCGTCTTAGGCTTCTCAATCCTGACCTTTGACGGTCGTGCGGCCACCTGGAACAAAAATGACTACACAGCAACCGAGCGCTTCTACCCAAAGGAAGACGTTGAGGCGATTCTTCTCAAAGCGGGGCTATCCATCGCCGCAAAGCGCGATCTCGTTCAGGGCGAACTTGTCGCCCCGGATTCAACAAGCGCTTCTTGCATACAGAAACACCTTTACTTGTGTAGAAAGGAGGCAACAAATGACGATCGAAGAGCAGGCCAAAAAGCTTGATGCGTCTGAAATTATCAAGAACATCTAGCGCAATGGGGCGGCATGCCGCCCCATAATCGGAAGGGGAAAAGATGGAGAATATCAAACTAAAATCTGGCGTAGATTTCTTTATTTCTGCTCATTCAAAATCACTGATAATTAGCCCCACATTCGGAACATCCACATTTCAGATAAATGAGCCTTATGATTTAGCGTGACAAATGCTGAAAACGCTTTCAGAACCAATATCAGTAGCGAATCTAAAGAAACAATTCAGATCTGATGATCCAAATTCATTCGACGTATTCCTTAGCTTTCTTGTAGAGAAAGGGCTAATCACCAGCCAAAGTAACGACTCACAGCTGAATAATCACGACGCGATTAAATACAAACGGCAAATGGCCTATTTCGAGCAATCTGAGACCTTTTCAGAAGAATCCTCTAGATGTCAAAAAGGGTTAGCCACAAAAAGCATTGCAATCATAGGTTGTGGGGGCGCTGGAGCGCCGATAGCGGAGCTGTTGGCGGCTTCAGGTATTGGGACAATTGAATTAATAGACGGCGACACAGTCGAATTAAGCAACCTTGGACGACAGATAGCCTATGACGAACAAGATGTAGGGCAACCAAAGACCACATGCCTTTCAAAAAGGCTCAAGCGCATCAATCCCGATATAGCAGTCAAAACGACCGAGCGCTTCGTTACAGAAGAAAATATATGCGGGGTCCTATCCGAAAATGACTTCACGGTAGTCGCTGCAGATTGGCCAATGCCCGATTTACTCTATTGGGTTGATAAAGTTTCCTTCAAAAATCAAACATGCTATGCCTGCATCAGCAACTCTCTTCCGACAATACGTGTCGGGCCCATTTTCGACCCAAGCAAATCTCTTTGCTATCAAAAATACGAAAATGCGTTAGAACAGAAATGGCCAGAGGTTAAAGAATACGAAAGAGTTGCGAATTCATTCGAATACAACAAATCGGCAACGCCCTGGGCCTGCTATTCCGCAGCATCAATTCTTGTTGGCCAGATTATCCAGAAACTACTAACGGGACATTCCACTTTAGATGGAAAGACATTCCTGCTGAATCTTGAAACTTTAGTTGCCCGCAAGGGAATTGAAATATGAAATCGAGCTATTCCACCTTTCTATCATCCGTTGCGATAGGCCAAATCTGTGATGCTCTTTTACTAACCTACTTGTCTATTTGGGCACTGGCGCTTTCAAATGACGCTTTAGCCCCATCACTCGTTCTCTCGGTTTCATCGATTGCCCGCTCACTCCTATTCCTCCCTGCGGGGAGAATATGCGACAACCATCCCCCTAAAATAATATTTACAACGATTTCGCTAATTCGACTTCTTGCGTTTTTTGGTTATTTCGCAGTAACCGTATTATTCCAACAGAACTTAATAAGTATCCTAATAGTCTCGGCAGTTTTAGGAGGTATAGAGGCTCATTATGCGACCTCATCCCAAGCTGTGGTCATTCAATCCTCCGCCCACCAAGGCATTGCAAACCTTCAAAGGCGCTATTTAACGGCCCAAAAAGCCGCTGCCGTAGGCTCCGCCCTTCTTCTTGGATTGCTTTCAGGGTCAACGGCCAAGCATGTTATGGCCTTACTATCGGCCCTCGCGCTGTTGTCCACTAGCCTCCTCTGGATTAGCCCGATTCTCAAGTTAACCCCCGAAACGTCTCAGAAAAAGGTCGAATCGGAACCAAAAACTATAGTCGAAACCGTTAAAGCGGTCATGAGCAGCAGAAGCGCCCGTTTGATGTTGCTGTTTATTCTAATTGCCGAAACAGCGACGTCATCTATTCAAGGGCCGGGCTACATATCCTTGTGCGCACAGAATAAGTGGGGGGATGCAATACTGAGCAACCTGCTTCTTGCTTTTTCAATCGGAACAACAGCTGGATCGGCAGCAACGCGTTTATATAAAAAAGGCCCATTGACGTTACGGATACCGTTGCTAGTTCTTGTAATATCTTTTTGCGCGATAGCGTTCTTTTCATTATGGCAAATAGCGATCATCTTATCGTTGCTTTCAGGCATTTGTTGCGGATTGATCTCAACGCAACTTATAACTGAATACCTGAGAAACACGAAAGAACTAAATCGGCCGGGCACGATAACCTCAGTTCTCAACCTCGCCGCTTTCGGTGCCGTTTCCATAGGAGCTTTACTGTTTGGATTTATTGCCAACATAGCAGGCCTGGGAATCGCCTTTGGATTTTTCAGCGCATCTTTACTTTTGGTAGCGTTGCTCATGTGAGCAGCGAAAGAACGGAAACGCAATTGGCTCGAATCGTAATCTTTCGAAGACCCCTTCAAGCATAACCATGACAAAAGCATCAGACATATTTCGGACAGGTCGGAAGCAGATCGCTACGTCTCAGCAGCGCCCTCTTCATTGCCACGGCAGGAATGAAGCCCGACGCCAGAGAGGATGACAATCGCAAAGGCCACAAAGCCAGCGACCATCGCCGTCGCGGCGAAGCTCAGACGCACCTGCGCCTCGACAACCAAGACCACCGCCGACTCCAGACCGCCCACCAAAAAGGGGAATGCCGCAATCAAGACATCCTTCATCTTCACGAACGCATCTGCATCCATACCGGGCTCCTTGCCCGCGGGTACGGATGTGAGATGTTTGACGCCTGCGTCGCAAACGCCAGCACTCCGTTAACTCAAGCACGCACAAAAACGGACGCCCTTACGTTGCCCGAAAGCTCAGTAAAGACGGCCAGCCATCATGTGCCTATTTTGCTTATGGCAGATTACCAACCGGTGTAGTAGTCGGTGGTTCCGGCAGCGCAGCCGGAGTCATAGACCTTGCAATCACCCTTGGAGCCCGTAAAGGTCGAGCCCTGGGCCATATCGCCCGCGGCAACAACGTAATAGCCGTCGGAATCGCGCCAGAAGCCCTCAGAATCCTGAGTCCATTCGCCCGTGCGATAGTGATAAAGCACATTGCTGCTGTAATAGGTCTCGCGGCGCCCGTTGTAGTTATTGACGCCTGAGGAACGCGTCAGGCCCGATCCGTTCGCGTAAGACGCGGCGGACGTATAGGACGGGGTGTAACCGACGTTGCAATACGAAGCCTGGGCGACCTCGGCAGCCTCAGCCTCGGCGGCAGCCGCCTCGAGCGCCTCGCGCTTGGCGTTCTCAAGCGCGGAGCGAAGCTCATCGAGCTCGGTCGACTTGGCGTCGACCTCCCCCATCGTCAAAAGGCTACCCGCACCATCGATGCAACCCTGCAACACGGCGCGCTCGTCATCGGTAGCATAGTCGCCATACATATTCATAATGATCTGGGCGCGCAT
Organism: uncultured Collinsella sp.; assembly: GCA_902496945.1. Lineage (GTDB taxonomy): Bacteria > Actinomycetota > Coriobacteriia > Coriobacteriales > Coriobacteriaceae > Collinsella. The sequence goes on along the minus strand of CABVDE010000021.1, from coordinate 18,050 downwards.
CTCAAGGGAATCGCGCTTGACCTCCATCGAGGCGTTCCACTCCTGCATAGAGCCATAACCGTCGCCGCGGTAGTCGACGGGCTGCACCAGCGTCGCCTCGGACGGCGTAGGTCCAACCGTATCGGATAGTGTTGCCGCGTGGGCATCAGTTGCGCCGGCGCCCGCCAAAAGCGCCACGGTCAGAGCGGCGGAAAGGGCGGCGGCTTTCGGTTTTCGTGAATCGATCCTCATGTAGCTGGAAACCTCCGTAGTGCGTTTTTGCTGCGTTTGAGCTGCGTGTGATTCGATCGCGCTGCATAGTACCCCGAGCACATCGCGACCTGCGGTTTTACTCAAAAGGCGCACGTCAATTGCGTAAAAGTCACATCCTCTCAACAGGAGTTTTACACAACTCGAATGCATATAGCATGCCAAAAACCCTGTTTTGGAGCCCTCTCTATGCAAAAAAGCGCCTGTGCAAACATTGTTCGCACAGGCACCTTGAGCAGGCATTTTATGCAGTTAAACCTATCGAGTCGCAAGGGGTCCTTGCACAAGTCGCCTTACTCGTCCAGCGCGGCGAAGGCCTGCTTCAGATCCCAAATGATATCCTCGGCGTTCTCGGTACCGATGGAAAGACGGATCGTGGAGGGCGTGATGTTCTGCTCGGCGAGCTCCTCGGCAGAGAGCTGGGAGTGCGTGGTGGTAGCCGGGTGCACGACGAGCGACTTGACGTCGGCCACGTTGGCGAGCAGCGAAAACACCTGCAGATGATCGATGAACTTCCAAGCTGCCTCCTGGCCGCCCTTGATCTCGAAGGTAAAGATCGAGGCGCCTCCACGGGGGAAGTACTCCTGATAGAGCTCATGGTCGGGGTGCTCGGGCAGGCTCGGGTGGTTCACCTTGGCGACGTGGCTGTCACCAGCCAGGAACTCAACGACCTTCTTGGTGTTCTCGACATGACGGTCAACGCGCAGCGACAGGGTCTCGGTGCCCTGGAGCAGGACCCAGGCGTTAAACGGGCTAATGCAGGCGCCCTCGTCACGTAGCAGGATGGCGCGGACATAGGTTGCGAAGGCGGCGGGGCCGGCAGCCTCGGCAAACGAAACACCGTGATAGGAGGGGTTGGGCTCGGCAATCTGAGCATACTTGCCGCTCGCCTTCCAATCAAAGTTGCCACCGTCGACGATCACACCGCCCAGCGACGTGCCGTGGCCACCGATAAACTTGGTTGCGGAGTGGACGACAATGTTGGCGCCATGCTCCAGCGGACGGAACAGATACGGGGTGCCGAAAGTGTTGTCGACGACAACCGGCAGACCATGCTTCTTGGCGATCTCGGAGATAGCGTCGATGTTGGGAATGTCGGAGTTGGGGTTGCCGAGCGTCTCGAGGTAGATGACCGTGGTGTTGTCCTTGATGGCACCCTCGACCTCGTCCAGGTTGTGGGCGTCGACAAACGTGGTCTCGACGCCAAACTGGGAGAGCGTATGCTCCAGCAGGTTGTAGGAGCCACCGTAGATGGTCTTCTGAGCCACCACGTGGTCACCGGCCTGGGCAAGTGCCTGCAGGGTATAGGTGATGGCAGCGGCACCGGAGGCGACGGCAAGACCGGCCACACCGCCCTCGAGCGCGGCGATACGGTCCTCTAAGACGCCCTGAGTGGAGTTGGTCAGACGGCCGTAGATGTTACCGGCGTCGGCAAGACCAAAGCGGTCGGCAGCGTGCTGGGAGTTGCGGAACACATAGCTCGTGGTCTGGTAGATAGGCACGGCGCGGGAGTCGGATGCGGGATCGGCGCTCTCCTGGCCAACGTGAAGCTGCAGGGTATCGAAACCAAAGGTGTGCTCGGGGTTGTTGATGAACTGGCTCATGATGATCTCCTTGATCGAACTAAAGAAAACAAATAAGAGAGAAGTAAGTCGCTGTCTCCTGATCACGCCGGCGGACGCAAACAGGAGCCCGGCATTCGTCTTGGTGAGCAATTCATATGCGGGTCTCCTTTCGCATCCCGGTTCCGTGGTCGGCTTAATTACCTACCTCCTTTGTGTGTTTTGAATAGTACGGGCATTGTTTCGCTGGGTCAATCACTTAAAAGCGCTAACCTGTTATCGGTTTTATAGATAGCAATCGAAAGGATGGCATCGATGACCCTTCAGCAGCTTCGTTTTCTGATCGCCGTGGCAGAATCAGGCTCAATCAACGCCGCAGCTCAGCGCCTCTATACCGCACAATCCAACATCTCCAACGCCGTCAAAAGCCTGGAACAGGAGCTCCATATCGAAATCTTTACGCGCTCGAGCCGCGGAGTCGCGCTCACCAACGACGGTACCGAGCTGTTGGGCTATGCGCGCCAGGTTGTGGAGCAGGCCGATATGCTCGAGGCCCGCTACGAGGACGGCGGTACGCCCCAAGCGCGTCTTGCCATCTCGGCCCAGCATTACGCCTTTTCGGTCGAGGCCTTTGTCAACGTGGTCGAACGCTGCCAGGACGACAAGTTCGAGTTCATCATGCGCGAGACCACCACGGCGCAGATCATCGATGACGTCCGTGCGTTCCGCAGCGACATCGGCATCCTCTACCTGGACGACTTTAATGCCCGTGTTCTGCAGAAGGCCTTTACCGATGCCCGGGCGAGTTTTCATCCCCTCTTTGACGCAAAGGTCCACGTGTTCGTAAGTGAGCGCCACCCGCTCGCCCGCCGCCCACAGCTGTCCCTTGCCGACCTCACGCCCTATACGCGTTATAGCTTTGAGCAGGGAACTTCAAACTCCTTCTATTACGCCGAGGAACCGTTTAGCTACACCCCCTGCGACCGCAACATCCGTGTGTCCGACCGCGGAACACTCACCAACCTGCTCATCACCTCGAACGGCTATGCGCTGTCGACCGGCGTCCTCTCCAGCGAAATGCAGTGGGGCATGGCATCGATTCCCCTAGCAGACGCCCCAACAATGCACGTAGGCTACATCATGCATGACGAGCGCAAACCCTCTCCCCTCTTGCAGCAATACCTCGACGAGCTCAAGCGTATCATCCAAGAAAACCAGCCGTCTGGGGACGGGGTAGAAATGGTAGAGTGCTAGCCCACAACGAACGTGGCGCTACAATGGACACCCACGAGAGAAGCGCCCAGCGAAAGGAACCATGTGAAGGTCATCATCTACACCGACGGCTCGGCCCGATCAAATCCGGGACGCGGCGGCTACGGCGCCGTACTCAAATACACCAACCCCGCCGGCAAGACCTTCACCTCCGAGCTTTCACGAGGCTACGCCAAGACCACCAACAACCGCATGGAGCTTATGGCGGTCATCGTGGCGCTCGAGGCGCTCAACCGCCCCTGCGACGTCGAGGTCCATTCCGATTCGCAGTACGTCGTCAACGCTTTCAATAAGCATTGGATCGACGGCTGGAAAAAACGCGGTTGGAAAACTGCCAACAAGCAGCCCGTCAAAAATCGCGACCTATGGGAGCGCCTGCTCAGCGCCAAGAGTAAGCACAAGGTTCAGTTCATCTGGGTTAAGGGGCACGCCGGCCACGAGCTCAACGAGCGCTGCGACGAGCTTGCCACCACGGCGGCCGACGGCAGCAACCTCGACATCGACACCGGCTTTAACGAGAGCGACCTCTAGCGGCGTTTTCGTGCACTTACCGTGCGCCTGCGTGCTACACTCATCCTGCTGACCAAATAACGCAAGGGGGACGTATGTTGCGCATTGCGACCATCGGCACATCCATGATCACCGACGACTTTATCCAGGTCGTCAACGCCAACGACCAAGCCGTGTTTGTAGGCACGCTCTCGCGCGATGCCGAGCGCGGCGCCACCTTTACTGCCGAGCACGGCGGCGAGCGAAACTTTACTTCACTTGATGAGCTTGCGGCAGCCGCCGACGTCGACGCCGTCTATATCGGCAGCCCAAACGCACTTCACTACGAGCAGGCCCTTGCCTGCATCGCCAGTGGCAAGCACGTCATCGTCGAGAAGCCCTTCTGCGCCACCGAAGCACAGGCGCTGGAAGTCTTCCGCGCCGCCGAGACAGCAGGTGTCGTGGCCCTCGAGGCCATGCGTCCCCTCCACGATCCCGCCTTCCACGCCATCGAGGACGCCCTGGGCGAGATCGCCCCCATCCGCCGCGCCTCATTGCGCTTTGGCAAGTATTCTTCACGCTACAACGAGGTTCTCGCGGGACGCGCCACCAATATCTTCGACTGCAATATGGCATCGGGTTCCCTCATGGATATTGGCGTCTACACCGTCGAGCCCATGGTCGAGATCTTCGGCATGCCCTCCGGCCTTACGAGCATGGCTACTCTGCTCGACCCCACCACGCAAGAGCTCACCCATGGCCCCATCGATGGCTGCGGTTCCATCCTCGCCAGCTACGGCGGTGGCCGTATCTCCGTCGAGCTCGCGCACTCCAAAATTACGAATGACCTACTGCCCTCGCAGATCGAAGGCGAGCGTGGCACTATCCAGATTGACCATCTGTCCACGCCCCGCAACGTCCGCATCGACTATCGCGGCGATGTCGTACGCGGCTCGGCGACCGAGGCGCCGCGCGAGCAGAGCGACAACGGCCGCGTGCTCGACCTGCCCAAATCGAGCAACACCATGGAATACGAACTCGCAGACTTTATCACCGCCATCGGCGGCATCGATAACGTCAAGGAAGAGATTTGGGAGACCCCGGCGGGACGTCACGAGCTTGGCCACTATCGCGATGTCACACTTGTCTCGCTGCGCATCATGGATGCCGTGCGCCAACAGGCCGGCATTACCTTCCCCGCCGATTCTGTCAAGCAGGCCTAGCGATGGGTATTTTCGACAAGCTTTTCTCGGGCGTCGCCGGCGGCAGCCGCGAGCCCCAAAAGCCCTCTGGCGTCGAGCTCGAGCTGCGCCGCAGGCTTACTGTGCTCGCAAGCGACGAGGCCACTCAAGACACTCCCCTGCGCTATTTCCTGCGCTGGGAGGGGCAAGTCCAAGGCGTTGGTTTTCGCTTTACCAACACCAACCTCGCGCAGGCACGCGCACTCACCGGCTGGGTGCGTAACATGGAAGACGGCTCAGTCGAGATGGAGATACAGGGAGCTCCGGCAAACATCCTATCTCATCTCGAGGCGCTTCATGCCTCCTACGAGCGCATGGGAACGCGTTTTCGCCTCGTAGACGCCCAGGTCCGAGCCCCACTTGCCAATGAAGACGGTTTCACTCCGCATTATTAGTATTGTGTGCTAAATACGGTATCATTTACCTACGACCGTTAATATAAAAGAGGCGAGGCGCATGGCGGTGCAAAGAAGGAATACCAGGCAGCGAAAGCTAGTTCTTGATGCCGTGCGCCAAAGCTACAACCATCCCACCGCCGAAGAGATCTACAACGCCGTGCGTGAACAGGATGACAAAATCAGCCGCGGTACGGTCTACCGCAACCTCAATCTCTTGGCCGATGCCGGGGAGATTCTCTCGATTAAAACGCCGGGCGGCAGCCGCTTCGATCGTGCCATCGAGCCGCATGCGCATATCATCTGCACCTCGTGTGGCCGCGTCATCGATGTGCCGCTCCCCTTCAATACCCAGCTCGACGCCAGGGCATCCGAACAAATCGGATGGAGCGTCAGCTCGCACTACACCATCTTCGAAGGCCTCTGCCCCAACTGTCGGTAAGCATGTCCCAAAAGACTACTCGGCGAGCAGGCGACGCAGCTCTTCTTCGACCGTGTGCACGTAACGGACGCGGCCGTTGATGCCACGCATGGTGGGATTGCAGCTCTCCATCAAATAAGGATGGCCAACGACGTTAAGCATGTCGCGGTCGTTTTCGTTATCGCCAAACGCCATCATCTCATCGGGCGAAATGCCCAGGGCACGACCGTAATCGGCAAGCGCAGACCCTTTCCCCGAGTTAAAACCGATAAAGTCCGTCCACTCGGTTCCCGACGTCATCACGTCAACGCGGTCGCTAAAGTGACGCTCGAAATACTCCAGCGCCGCCGGCTGTTCGTCCTCGGGCGTCTGGAATGCAATCTTAATGACGTCCTCGTTGATGTCCTCGGGACGGTCAACTACCGCCACATCGCAATGGACCTCATAGCGCAAATGGTCGACGAATGCATCGTTGCCGCTCATGGTGTAGAGGTGTCCCTCGCACGAAAGGGTCACGTCGGCGTGGGGGTACGCAACCACGGCATTCGCGATATCCATAGCTAGGCTGCGCTCCATGGAGCGCTTGACGATGGCGCGACCCTCGCTCATGACTAGGGCACCGTTCTCGCACACGTAGCCCAGCTCATCGGCCACCGGCGCAAAGAGATAACGCAAGCTCGCATATTGGCGACCGCTCGCCGGCATAAACACAATGCCACGACGATGCAGCTCATCGATGAGCTCAAAAGCCTCGGGACGCGGCTCACGCTCCCCCGGATGCAACAGCGTGCCATCCAAATCGCAGGCGATCAGCTTGATTCCATCAAGACCCATGTGCTTCCCCCAAAGCATCTCATTGGCAGCAAGACGGACTTTGAATGATTGCCCCTCAAAGTCCGCCCCGCACATACCGGCGCTTAACCACGCGCCGCCTTTACGATTGTAAAGTCGGGAGCCATGCTCACGACGACGTCCGCCGCGCTCGACGCAAAACGGCGACTGGCATCAAGCTCGCAGGTAACAACAGAGAGCCGAACGCCCTCGATGCCCCGGAGCATGCGACCCAAAACCGGCTGAAGCGGCGTATACATGCGCACGGTATGCTCGTCCGAGTCGCCTCGAAACAGAGGCGCATGCATATTGCCGATCTCCCAGCATACACGCGCAAGCGCAATCGGGTCCATGCGGTCAACTTCGACCAGATAGACTTCGGCACTGCGTAGGCGCACGACAACCGCCACGGACACCGTGTCCGAGCGGTCGATGACAAGCACATCGCCATCGACAAGGCGATCGCCATCGACAGCGACCAGCCGAATATCGACCGTACGCCCCAGCTCCGTCACGCCCACAAATGTGCGGGCATCGGCCTGGTCCCAATCGAGCAGTAGCTCATCGACCTCAAAGACACCGCCCAGCTCCCGGCGAAGCAAAAGCTCATAGGACGGATCGTTGAGATTTCCGAGGCACGCTGTCGAAACCAGATTCGCAGGCATAGCCTAGTCCTCGACCTCGACAAGCTCAATGTCAAAGTTGAGGTCTTTGCCGGCCAGCTCGTGGTTGGCATCGAGCGTCACGGCCTCGGGCGTCACGTCGATGACCACGGCGGGGACGGGCATACCGCTCGGCGTGGACAGGAAGAGCTTCATGCCCTTCTCGATCTGCTCGATGTTGGGAACCTGCTCGGCCGGGAAGGTCAGAACCATCTCGGGATTGTGCTCGCCGTAGGCATCGGCAGCAGGAATGTGCACGGTCTTCTTCTCGCCCACCTGCATATCGACAACAGCGGCGTCAAAGCCCTTGATCATCTGGCCGGCGCCACAAGTGAACTCCAGCGGCTCGCCACGATCGTAGGAGCTATCGAACTGCGTGCCGTCGTCGAGCGTGCCGCGATAATGAGTCTTGACCCTCTTGCCCTGGTTGGACATGGAAACCTCCGTGATAAGGGCGGTGCACAATGTGGGCCGCCATGAACATATGGCGCTAACTATACCCTAGTCATACAATTTGAAGACAGTTTGCAAAGAAACGCTGCAACCGGAGGAACCATGGCATATCCCGTAGTTGACCTACACTGCGACACCGCCGACCGCATCGGCTGGGCCACGCTCGATCTCGACTTGCGCTTTACCGCCGGCACCGACGGCTATTTCCCCGGCGACGAGACGCATCCGCAGGATTTCGACCTCATCGAGGGCAACGCCTGCGCCATCTCGCTCGCAAAGATCGGCAACACGCCGTGGGCACAGTGCTTTGCCACGTTTGTCCCCGACGAGATTCCCGCTGCCCACGCCGCGCGCTTCCAGGCGCAGATTATGGCGCACATGAGCGGTCAGACCATGCTCAACCACGACCGCATGGTCAACGTGCGTGACGCTGCGGACATTCGTCCCGCGCTCAAGGACGGCAAGGTCGCCTGCATCCATACCATCGAAAACGCGACGTTCTTTGCCGAGGACCCCGCGCTGATCGAAGTGCTCAAGGGCCTGGGCGTGCTCATGTCGTCGCTCAGTTGGAACGCCCAGGGGCCGCTCGCAAGTGGACACGACACCCACGCCGGCCTCACCGCCGCCGGCATCGAGGCACTCACGCAGATGGAGCACGCAGGCATGGTGCTCGACGTCTCGCACCTCAACGACGAGTGCTTTGACGAAGTTGCCGCCCGCGCCGCGCGTCCCTTCGTCGCCAGCCACTCCAACTCCCGCGCGGTCTGCGGCGTCAAGCGCAACCTTACCGACGACCAGTTCCGCACCATTCGCGACATGGGCGGCATCGTCGGCCTCAACTACTGCAGTGAGTTCCTTTCCAGCGACGCGGCCGACGAGACCGCCGCAGATGTCACCTTCGACCAGCTGGCAGCACATATCGAGCACTGGCTCGACCTGGGCGGCGAGGACGCCATCGCACTCGGTGGCGACTGGGACGGCGCCGCGGTGCCCGACTTCCTCTCCGACGCCAGCAAGATGCCTGAGTTCCAGAACATGCTTTCCAAGCGCTTTGGCAAGACCTTGATGCAGAAGCTCTGCAGCGACAACGCACTCGCTTTCTTCGAGCGCTTCTAGCTCCACATTCCGTTGACGGGCGGGCCGGCCGCCTGTTCCACACGCCCGCCCGCACTCAGCCCGAAGGACCACATTTGACGCAGCAGTTTACGATTACCGTGCTCCGACCGGATGGGACACCCATCCCCGTCATCGTCACCAAAAAGCGCGTCAAGAACCTTAGCCTGCGTGTCACTTCGGGCGGCGAGGTCCATGCCAGCGCACCGCTCGGCGCCAGCCGCGAGCGTATCGAAGCGTTCATAGGACGCAACAGCGCGTGGATTATCAAACGGCTTGCCCGGTGCGAGCATCGTCAGGCAACAGTGCAAGAGACACTCAGCCCCTCGTCCATCATTGCGCTTTGGGGCAAGCCCACCACCGTACGGGATGCAATCGATCACAACTTTGAATCGCCCACGCCGCGACCCAAGCAAGCAACCTTCGCAAGTTTTATGGGTGCCGACGAGGCGGACAAACGCCCACAGGCCAAGCAGCATGCGACCCTCGACGGCTTAACGCCCGAAGAGCTCCAATCCCGCATCGACCAGCTCTACGCGTCCGAGGTCACCGCGGCGCTACGCGACATGGTGCACGCATACGAAATCGCAATGGGCGTCACCGTGGCCCGTGTCTCCGTGCGCAGCATGAAGACACGTTGGGGCTCATGCACGCCCAAAACCGGCGCCATTCGCATCGCACGCGAACTGGCCGCCTACCCCATCGAGTGTCTTGATATGGTCGTTGCCCATGAGCTTGTCCATCTGCTTGAACCGAGCCACAACCAGCGCTTTCACGCTCTGCTCGATACGTATTGCCCCAACAACAGAGCACTGTCGCAACGGCTCAAGCGACCGCCCCTCGATCAACCTTAAACGCGAATTAGCCGTGGTTTAAGCCTGCCCTAGATTTATAAACGAGCGTTTCTGCCCCGCTTCTCCGGCGGTATAAAGCTGGCATCAGCCGACCAAAGGAGGCAGCTATGAAATGCAATCCCTCGCCTAGGCGCACCGCGCTTCGCATCACCCACCGCGCCGTCGCCATCGTCGCAGGTCTCTCTCTTATCAGCGGAGGTATTGCCGGCGCGGCCACTGTTGCCATCACGGCCCCGGCACAGGCACAGGAACAGGCCACCGGGGTCCAAGGACAACCGAACAGCGCCGCCACGCAGGGCAGTGGCATGCAGGGCGGCGCCGACACGATGACGTTCGACTATACCGGAAGCTCTTCGGACACCCTTGCCGCCGACGGAGAATCCCTCTCTCTCTTCTTCCGGCGAAACCTTCACCGCAACCGAGTCCAGCGTGTCCACGCGGGGCTCCGGCTCACCCGTTCTCTACTCCACTGGCGATATCGAAGTCGAGAGCCTCACCGGTACGGCATCGGGCAGTCAAATCGCCGGCATGGAAGACCTTAACACCGTCGTGATCGAAAACTCAACGCTCGCGAGCAGTATTACCGGCAAAACGGCATCCGACCCTATCGCCAACGGCATCATCATCTATCAGTCGACTTCAGGCGATGCCGAGACAACGACCGGCAGCACTGCCACGTTCATCGCCAAGGATTCAACGCTGAGCTCGACCATCCAGTCCGGTTCGATGTTCTACCTCACCAACACGAGTGCGACCGTCACGCTCGAGAATACCGTGCTCGATTTCGATAGCTCGCAAGCGGCGCTCCTCACCGCCAGCGGCAACGATTCCAACAACTGGGGCCAAGCCGGCAGCAACGGTGCCAGCGTTACGGTCAAGGCAGTCAATCAAACGCTTGAGGGCGATATCGTGGCAGACACCATCTCGAGCATCAGCCTCAAGCTCACCAAGGGTAGCACCTGGACGGGCAGCACCGTCATCGAAGAGAACGCGGACGCCTCGAACGCAACCGACGTGCCCATCTCAATCACCGTCGGCAAGAACTCAAGCTGGATCGTTACGGGCGATTGCACCGTCTCGAACCTGACCGTCAAAAAAGGCGCCACCATCACAGACAATGACGGCCAGACCGTCGGCATCGTTGCAAACGGAAAGACCGCCGTCGAGGGGACCGGCGACGTCACCATTACGGTAACGGGCACCTATACCGAAGCCTAGCGTCGACTAGCGCACGCGCTCGATCTCGACACCACAGCTCGCCAAGGGCAGGCCAACAGGCGCCCACGGCTTATCGAGCTTGATGCGCACACCAAGCAGCAAGGGGTAACGACGCAGCAGCATCTGAGCCGTCCCCTCGGCTGCGGCCTCGATGAGCTTAAACGTATGCTCGCGCAGATAGCCATCGACGTCATGGCACACCGAGCCATAGTCAATCGAGACGTCCAAGCTATCGTGCTCCCCTGCCGCACGCAAGTCGGCATAGAGCACCAGAGACACGATGAATTTCTGTCCCAGGGCGTTCTCCTCGGGATACACGCCATGGTTGGCAAAGACCTCAAGGCCGTCAATGACAATGCGGTCGGCATGGCGAAGGTCGTCATAGCTCACATGGGGTACCGCCGTCGCAGTAGAAATGTCACCCCTGCCACGACGGGCGAGCTCGGCGCCCTCGACCCTAGTTGCATTCTCGGGTAGTTTTTTATTAGTCATCGCGATCGTCTCCTTCGCTTAGAACCCCGACCGCGCATACCGACTACACGCGAATCGACAGGTTCTTTTTATCATCGCTCCAGTTGCAAGCATTGCGCGCAGGGCAAGCGAAGCAGGCACGCGATGCCTTGTCGGCCGCATAGAGCAGGCGCTCGAGCGGCTGGCTGTTCACACGCAGCTTTCGATGACCCAAGATAGCCGTCTTAATGGCTGCGGCATCGGCTGGCGCAAACGCCACATCATCAGGCATGCCGCCGAGAATTGCATCGGCGACGCGCTCGCTTGCAACATCATGGGATATACCCGATTCGTACTGTTCATCTTTGCCGATATCGTGAAGAAGTGCTGTGGCATAAATGACCTCGCGGTCAAATCCGAGCCGCTCTTCAAGATTCTTGATCCACATAATGCGAGCGACATCCAGAAGATGGTCGACACCGTGACGGCAAAAGATACGCCCCGATTCCAAGCGCGCAATATTGCCCAAATGGCGTCGGAACAGCCCGCTGCCGACAATATAGTCGATGCGAGGCATGGTGCCGAAGGGGGCCAGGCCCGAAGCCATAAAGCCGCGACGCGGCGTCCCCTCGTCGGTCTTCGATGTAAAGTCGTTGACGACCCTCATGTTAACGTCCCAGCATCCTAAAGAACCGCTCCTCAAGTGCCGGATCGGTCTCAAAGACACCGCGACGAGCAAGCGTCACGGTCTTGGTGCCAGGCTTTTGGACGCCGCGCATCGTCATACACATATGCTCGGCCTCCATGAGCACAATCGCCCCCTGGGGAGCAAGATACTCCATGAGGGCATCGGCAACCTGCGCACACAGCTGTTCCTGCAGCTGCAGGCGACGGGCGTAGACCTCAACCGTGCGGGCGAGCTTTGAAAGCCCCGCCACGCGACCGCTAGGGATATAGCCGATGGCAGCCTTGCCGTAAAACGGCAGCAGATGATGCTCACACAGGGAGTAAAACGTGATATCGCGCTCGATAACCAAATCGTTCGAAGCGACGGCAAAGGTTTTGGACAGGTGCTCCTCGGCACTCTGGTCCATGCCGCCGGCAATCTCGCCATACATACGGGCAACGCGCGCCGGCGTCTCCAGCAGGCCCTCACGAGTTGGGTCCTCACCTATGCCCTCAAGCAACAGCTTAATGGCGGCCTCGACTTTTTCCTGATCGACCATCTGGGCCTCACTTTTCCGATTTTGCGTTCGCGCTATGGTACCACGCCTTTTGGCATCGGCCACAAGCTACATAGTATGGGTCGAATAGACTGGATCGTCCCGCCAAAGCTCCACAGCGCCGCAAAGCGCAACACCCTCACGCGCAGCACGGGCGCGCGTAGCGTTCATATCGATCACACGCTGGTTACTCGAGCCCCTAAAACGCAATGAGATATCGTACAGGTCCTGAACAAACGGGCCATCCACCAACATATCGAGGCAGGCAAGGATACGGTCCGTCACCTCGGTATGGTGACGACCACCCGGCATAAGCTCCTCGAGCACGTCGCCGGTAAAACACCAAATGGTCTTTCCTGACCCCGCAGGATAAGCGGCACGAACACGCTCGATAAATTCAACGAGCCCCGCCTGGTTCTCGGGCTCCATAGGCTCGCCGCCCAGAATTGTCAGACCGTCAATAAAGGGATGATCGAGGCTCTCGATAATCTTGTCCTCGACGGCACGATCGAACGGCTCGCCCGCGGCAAAGTCCCACGCGACAGAGTTAAAGCAATTCTTGCACCCACGACGGCAGCCGCTCACAAACAGAGAAGTACGAACGCCTTCCCCATCAGCAATGTCGAAATACTTAATGTTCGCGTAGTTCATAAATGACTCTCCCGGGAGGCCGGGACATATCATCCCGTCCTCAAACATTCTCGGCCTGCGGCCTGCGAAACTGCGGGCGGGACGATATGTCCCGGCCTCATGCAAAGGGCAACTCAATGAACGAAGCGAACATCGAGTATAGGGTTCGAGGTCCAATAAATTCTGAGCTGCAGCTCAACCGCCATTGCACGCGAATCGTCATTGCAGCTCAACTCATTTCCGCTAAGAACTTCGAGGAGTGAGCAGACCGCCTGCTGCATCTCAGCTACGATAACTTGGCTGCCCCGTAACGAGGCCCCGGACCTTTGCTCGATATGAGTTCCGCACGAACAGGAGGCGCCAGTGGCGCCTCCGTCGTGAGCCAGGACTACCCGAAATAGCGAGTAAAGGTCCGGGGCCTCGCTACGGGGCAGCCTGGGATGGTTATTAGAGATGCAGCACTCGGTCGCGGATCTCCTCGGTTCGACCCTGGTTCCAGAATTGGGTACCGATGTAGCCGCACGTACGACGGGCGACATTCATCTTCTCCTGGTCGCGGTTGCCGCAGCTGGGGCACTCCCACACCAGCTTGCCGTCATCCTCGACAATCTTGATCTCGCCGTCGTAGCCGCACGCCTGGCAATAATCGCTCTTGGTGTTGAGCTCGGCGTACATGATGTTGTCGTAGATGTACTGCATCACGCGGATAACAGCCTTAAGGTTATCCTGCATGTTGGGAACCTCGACGTAGGAGATGGCACCGCCCGGCGAAAGCTGCTGGAACATGCCCTCGAACTTGAGCTTGTCGAATGCGTCGATCTCCTCGGACACGTGGACGTGGTAGCTGTTGGTGATATAGCCCTTGTCCGTCACGCCCGGGATGATGCCAAAGCGACGCTGCAGGCACTTGGCGAACTTGTAGGTCGTCGACTCCAGCGGCGTACCGTACAGCGAGAAATCGATATCGCTCGCGGCCTTCCACTCGGCGCACTTGTCGTTCATGCGCTGCATGACGGCCATGGCAAACGGCGTGCCCTCCTTCTCGGTGTGGCTGTGGCCCGTCATGTACTTGACGCACTCATACAGGCCGGCATAGCCCAGGCTAATGGTGGAGTAACCGCCTACGAGCAGCTTGTCGATCGTCTCGCCCTTCTTCAGACGAGCGAGGGCGCCGTACTGCCAAAGAATCGGTGCGGCATCCGAAAGCGTACCCATCAGGCGCTCATGACGGCACAGCAGGGCGCGGTGGCACAGCTCAAGGCGCTCGTCGAAGATCTTCCAGAACTTGTCCATGTCCTGATGCGAGCTCAGCGCGACATCGGGCAGGTTGATGGTCACAACGCCCTGGTTAAAGCGGCCGTAGTACTTGGGCTTGCTCGGGTCGTAGTTCAGCGCATTGGCAACATTGTTGAAGCCGTTACCGGAGCGGTCGGGCGTCAGAAAGCTGCGGCAACCCATACAGGTATAGCAGTCGCCGTTGCCCGCGGTCTCGCCCTTCGACAGCTTGAGCTCGCGCATCTTCTTCTCGGAGATGTAGTCGGGCACCATGCGCTTGGCGGTACACTTCGCAGCCAGCTGAGTCAGGTAGAAGTACGGGGAATCCTCGTAAACGTTGTCGTCCTCGAGCACGTAGATAAGCTTGGGGAACGCCGGAGTTATCCACACGCCGGCCTCGTTCTTAACGCCCTCATAGCGCTGACGGAGCGTCTCCTCCACGATCATGGCAAGGTCGTGCTTCTCCTGGGCCGAGCGAGCCTCGTTGAGATACATGAAGACCGTCACGAACGGCGCCTGGCCGTTGGTGGTCATAAGGGTCACAACCTGATACTGAATCGTCTGGACACCGCGACGGATCTCGTCACGCAGACGGTCCTCAACAACCTCGCGAACCTTCTCGGGAGATGCGGAAACGCCAAGCTCCTCGAGCTCGCGGGCAACCTCGCCGCGAATCTTCTGACGACTCACCTCGACAAAGGGAGCAAGATGGGTCAACGAAATCGACTGGCCGCCGTACTGGGAGGAAGCAACCTGGGCGATGATCTGCGTCGCGATATTGCAGGCCGTCGAGAAGCTGTGCGGCTTTTCGATCAGCGTGCCCGAGATAACGGTGCCGTTCTGGAGCATATCCTCCAGGTTCACCAGATCGCAGTTATGCATGTGCTGGGCAAAGTAATCCGAATCATGGAAGTGAATCAGGCCCTCATTATGGGCATCCACGATCGCCTGGGGCAGCAGCACGCGCTGCGTCAGGTCCTTGGAAATCTCGCCGGCCATGTAGTCACGCTGAACGGAATTGACGGTCGGGTTCTTGTTGGAGTTCTCCTGCTTGACCTCTTCGTTGTTGCACTCGATGAGCGACAGGATCTTGTCATCGGTCGTGTTCTTCTGGCGCTTCAGGCTCTGAACATAGCGATAGATGATGTAGTGGCGAGCGACCTCGTAGCAGTCGAGACGCATGATCTCGTCCTCGACCAAGTCCTGGATCTCCTCGACCGAAACGGTGTGACCGGCATTCTCGCATGCCTCGGCGACGTTCTGAGCCGCGTAGATCACCTGGCGGTCGGTAAGGCGAGAACCTTCCTCAACCTCCAAGTTTGCAGCACGGATCGCATTGACGATCTTATCGATGTCAAAGACAACCTCGGTGCCGCTGCGCTTGATGATCTTCATCCTCTTGCCTCTTTCGCGTCGAAATCCCATTGCGCTTCAGAGCCAAACGATGCCCGGCAGGGCTTACCCCTGTCTTGCGGCGCCGTCGCGCAATCTGTGTTCTCGATAAACCATAGGTCCTCATGCGGACAATCCTCGTAGCCGATCAAGCGGCTCACAGGTCTGTCCGAATGGGATAAGTTAGGTCCTCGTTCTCTGTCCGCCATCTATCATACGACAAAGACGCATCTATATCCTGTATTCTTTTTTTAGGTCAAACACAACATATAGTGTTTCAGCAGGTCAAGGCAATTGGTCATTTTGCAGACGCATTAAAAATGAGGGGTCTTTGGTAAGTCGGTAAAACGTTACCAACACGGCTACCTGCACGGCAGCTATAAAACCCCCTTAGCCAAGCCGCTGACAAATCCTACCAAAACCAAGCCGCTCACGACAAAAGAATCCAAAAGATTATGCTTGACCAACATGTTGCGGTCGAGATCGATCAAGATTTATGAGAGGCGACAGCAGTACCGGAGCAGCATGAAAGCATCATGGACAGAACAATGATTCAATTTTTGCTGACAAGTTTGTTGACATAAAACAAAACAGCCCAGAGGCAATGCCTCTGGGCTGCGAACATTTGGTGGGCGTTACAAGATTTGAACTTGTGACCTCTTCCGTGTCAGCGCCCTGCCGCTCCGTCAACAGGCGTTTCCCAGTGAATCAATCTTCACACTTCATGCATCCAGAGCGTCCGATTGGTCCGTCTATCTCGGCTTTTCTGATTCTCTATGATTCCAGACAGGCCGTCCGTTACGGTGAGTCCAAACCTATTTTGGACAGCGTTTGGACAGCAGCCATCATTCATTTGGACAGACATTCGGGAGCTGGTCTCAATGGCAACTTACTCGAAAGGAAGCCTGCGCGAGCGAAGCAAGGGACACTGGCAGGCACGCTTCTGCCGGACCGATAGAAACGGCTCGAGCATCGTAACCAGATCGTTCGAAGCGACCTCTCGCCGAGCCGCGACCCTCATCATGGAGGACATCAGAAGGGAGCTGATCGAGCAGGACGGCGACGGCGCCTCAAGTCGCAAGCTCATTGCGTACATGTTGGATTGCGTTGGCGAGCGCGAGCGCTCCCAGCAGATAGAGGCGAGCACCGCGACCAACTACCGCAGCTCCATCAAGCATCTCGCGCGCTATCTCGAGGGCTACTCAATCGAAGAGATAACGCCGGAGAACGTCATGGACGTGCAGGCAGCCCTGCTCGCGGACGGCCTCGTCGCCGACACCGTTGCAAAGGACCATCGCTTCTTCAAACAGGTGATGGACTACGCCTGCGAGATGGGCCATATCCATCGCAGCCCCTTCAACAAGGCGACCAAGCCGCCGAAGCGTCGGAAGCCTCGTCCGAACGCGCTCGACGAGAGGAGCCGTTCGATGCTTTTGTCCGTCCTGGACGCGTCCCCCACGACTAAACAGAACGTTGCGGCGCGCCTCGGGCTGCTCGCCGGACTCAGAAGGGAGGAGGTCGCTGGCCTCAGGTGGGGCGACGTTGACCTCGTTGCCAACAGAATCAGAGTCGGTCGCGCCGTCGGAGTGTCGAATGGTAGACCCTATCTCAAGGGCACGAAGACCGAGGCAAGCGAACGGGAGGTCGTCCTCGAGAAGGGGCTCGCCGATACTCTGCGCTCCCTCAGGAGCTCTCTCGGGGTAAGCGCGCGGGAGGACCACTATGTCCTCGGAGACGGAGACTCGTTCTACACGCCCGACCGCATCACGAAGGACTTCACGTCGCTCGCCAAGGCGATGAACCTCATCGGAGCGGCTGGAAAGCGAGCCACGTTCCACGACCTCCGCGACACGTTCGCCACGCACCTTATCTCCCAAGGGGTAAACGTGAAGACTGTCTCCTATCTTCTTGGTCACGCAAATGCAGCAATGACCCTTAACGTCTATACGTCCAACACGCCCGCCGGGATGGAGTCGGCGGCGGAAGCGCTCGAGGGGCTCGCCGGATAAGAAAGGGCGCAGCCCGCTATTGAGCTGCGCCCCACTCAATCAGTACGACATCCTGCCGCCATGCCCGCGTCGCGGCCATGCGGCACGCCTCTGAGCACGTGGTAGCCGTCGGAATCTTTAATCGGCTTGGCTTCTCCTCCCCGAGGAGGACGAGCTTCCTCGATCTGCTCCTCGCCATGTAGAGGCTTCCGCACACGGAACAGACCTGCCAAACCGGGTCGTCCTCCGCCCCTTTTCGCCTGGTCTCAGGATTCTTTGTGTTTCGTCAAGAGGATTTGAGCAAAAAGAGCATCGGAAATTGAGCAGCCTGA
>CABVDE010000020.1 GCA_902496945.1 uncultured Collinsella sp. | reverse complement strand
CGATCCGGTCGCACGGAGAGCATTTACCAGTTGACAAAACTATAGGAACACCCCCTCATGCAAGATGCCGAATGTGGGCGGTGAGTGATACCCCCTGTTGCCCGCTTTCAGTTTTGTCACGTAGCTACCTCGATTCATCCCCGCGTGTCGGCGGGTGTTACAACGGTCCTGCTTTGCGGTGGATCCTCACTGCGAGCTGTGGAGGAGGTTTACCGATGCGGTATCTCGATTACATCTGTGCCCATATGCAGCGCAAGCCAAATCGCGTAGCGATTCGCACGTCATCGGGCGAGTCGATGACCTATGCCGAGCTTTGGCGGGCTTCCGAGGGCATTGCCGGGCACCTGTCCACACTGGGGCTTGCCGCGGCGGCGCCCATCGTGGTGCGCGGCCACAAGTCCCCGTATATGGTCGCCTCGTTTTTGGCGTGCATGAAAAGCGGGCACCCATATGTTCCCGTCGACATTCATTCGGTGCCTGTGGCACGCGTGGCATCTATCGCCGAACAAGTGGGCGGCGAGCTGCTCCTCTCGGTCGAGGGCGATGCGGCGGAGGTGCAGCCTTCGTTCGCGCAGGTGATCGATGTCGAGGGAGTTTGCGCAGCTGCGGTATCCGGCTGCGCTTCGAGGCGCGAATCCTGGATCTGCGACGAGGACTTGGCCTACGTGCTGTTCACCTCTGGCTCCACGGGTGCGCCCAAGGGCGTGGAGGTCACGGCCGCGTGCTTCGACAACTTCTGCGATTGGGATCTGGCGCTCGGTGGCGTGGACAAGGATGGCTGCGTTTTCTTGGATCAGGCCCCGTTCTCGTTCGACCTCTCGGTCTTCGAGCTCGCGGGCGCCCTGGCTGCAGGAGGAAGCCTGTTCAGTCTTACACATGAAACATCCGAGGGTGCGACCGACCTGCTGCGTGCTCTTGCCAAAAGCGGCGTGAACATTTGGGTGTCCACACCCTCGTTTGCCGACATGTGCCTGGCGAACCCCGAGTTTTCCTCCGAGCTCTTGCCGGGCCTCGCCACCTTTATCTTTTGCGGCGAGACGCTTGCCAACAAGACGGCGCGCCGTCTGCGCGAGCGCTTTGCGAACGCGATGATCATCAACTCCTATGGCCCCACCGAGTCCACGGTGGCGGTGACGGAGGTGGTGGTAAGCGATGAGATGGCTGCCTCCGCCGAGGCTCTGCCGGTCGGAAGCCCGCGCCCGGGCACACGTCTGCGCATCGTCGACGATGAGGGACACGATGTCCCTGCGGGTGCGTGGGGCGAGGTTGTTATCGAGGGCGATACGGTGGCTGCGGGCTATTGGGGCCGGCGGGATCTAACCGAGCGCGCTTTTGGCGTGGTCGAGGTGGATGGCATGCCTGTGAGGAGCTATCGCACGGGTGACGAGGGACGCTTGGACGGCCGAGGCATGCTGCACTATCGTGGTCGCCTGGATCTACAGGTCAAGCTCAATGGGTTCCGCATCGAGCTGGGCGAGATCGAAGCGGCGCTTCAGCGTTTGCCCGAGGTGGCGTCGTGTGCCGTTGTCGCGGCCAAGCGCGAGGGGCGCATCTCACACTTGGTGGCCTATGTGGTGAGCGCGCAGGAGCGCACTTTGTCGGATTTCCGTGCCGGCCTTGCCCTTAAAGAGCAAATCAAGCAGACGCTTCCACATTACATGGTTCCTCGTCGCGTGGTCTTTGTGCCCGCGCTTCCCGTCACGGGGAACGGCAAGCTCGATCGTCGTGCGCTTGCGTTTTTGCAGAACGGCTAGTGCCATGTTGTTTTTTACCTCCGCTTCCTTTTTCGTCGTGTTGGCGGCGCTTGTGGTGCCTGCGGCGGCACTGGGTCTGACGGAGCGCCCGCTTCGCGGATACGGTTTTGCCGCTTCGTGCATCATGCTTGCCTTTCTCTTTGCGTCGGACCGTGCTGCGGCATACTCGTTCTTGCTGTTCGTCGTCCTGTCCTGTGCGGCGGTCTTTTGGACGCTTGCCAGCTGGAGGCGCGGCACGCACAGCATGGCTGTCTACGGAGCTTCGCTGGCGCTCACGTGCGCCCCGCTCGTTATCTACAAGTTAAGTTCGGCGGCGGGTGCGGGTCTCCTGGGGTTCATGGGCATCTCGTACTGCACATTTCGCGCGGTGCAGGTGATCATCGAGATTCGCGATGGGCTGATCGATGAGCTATCTCTTGTCGATTGCCTCTATTATTTAACGTTTTTCGCGCAGATTACCTCGGGGCCTATCGATCGCTCACGTCGTTTTGTCGAAGATGCGCGTCGCACGTATCGGCGCGACGAATATGCCGACCTGCTTACGCGTGGCATATTGCTCTTGCTGGTGGGCGCGGTCTTTCAGCTGGTGATCGCCACCGTCGTGCGCGACTGGTACGACCCTGTCGCGGCTGCGGGCATCGGTGGGGCCCCTAAGCTGGAGAACCTTGGTCTTGCCGGCGTGGCGTACCAGATTGCCTATGCTTACGGCTACGGGATCTACCTGTTTTTCGACTTTGCCGGCTATTCGCTCATGGCCATGGGCACGAGCTACTGCTTTGGCATCCGCTGCCCGCGCAACTTCCGCGCGCCGTTTGCGGCTGTGGACATCAAGGATTTTTGGAATCGCTGGCACATCACGCTTTCCACCTGGCTGCGCGATTTCGTGTTCATGCGCTTTACGCGCGCGGTCACGCGGCGACATGTGTTTTCGACCAGGCTACAAACAGCTTGCGCCGCCTATATGGCGAACATGCTGCTCATGGGGGCTTGGCATGGCCTTACGCCGAGTTACCTGGCATACGGTGCCTATCACGGGATCCTCCTTGCAGCTGCGGAGGCCTATCAAAAGAAGTCCCGTTTCTATAAGCGCAATAAGAAAAAGACCTGGTACAGAGTGCTTTCGTGGGCAGTGACCATGCAGCTCGTCTTCTTGGGGTTCGCCCTGTTCTCCGGCCAGGTCCAGCAAATCATTGAGGGGATGATGTAGATGGCTACGGCAAACATTGAAGAAAAGGTCCTGGATATACTCGAGGATATCTGTGATGACGAAGCAGTGCGCGAAGAGCGCGACATCGACTTGTTTGACGCGGGCCTGCTCGATTCTATGGCGGCCATCGAGCTGCTTGTGGCTATTGAGGAGGACTTTGGCGTTCAGATCGCGCCCACGGCGGTGGACCGCGACGAGATGAACACTGCAAATAAGATCATCCACCAGATCGAGGTGCGCTTGTGAGCGTACGCAGGGCAACGGGGCCCATTGCACGCCTGTATCCTTTTGCCGAGCGCGTTCGCGCATGGTTCTTCGCGGGTTCTTATTCCGCCCTTGCCGCATGGCTCGTCTTGGTGCTTTTGCTTGCGGCGATACTTGTCTGGTTTTTTCTCTTTTCGCCCTATGGTGCGCCGGCGGCACCGGTGTACTCGGCATTCTAGGTGGTGAGCGTATATGTCCCGTGTGCCTCTCAAGCGGCTGGGTGCCGTCGCGGTGGCCCTTGTTCTTGCTGCCGGCATTTGCGTGGCCCTGGTGGTGCCTGGGGCGGGAGCCGCATTGGGCATCGGCACGTCGGGCGCAGGGGATGCGGTATTTGTCGCGTACCCTTCCTATGCCCAGGCGTCGAACTATCATTTCGTGTCCGGCGAATACGCGGCGCGCGCGAAGGCTGGCTATAATCCGCGCTTTGTCTTTGGCTCGTCCGAGCTGAGCCCGCGCCATGGCGGCGCCATGAACCCCAGCAAGCTCCTTTTGAACGGCGAGTACGGCATCAGTACGCTTACCGTGGGCCGCGCTACTTGCGAGAGTCTTTGGCAAGCTGTCGAAATGGGGGCACTCGGTGGCGCGACGGGGCAAGACCGCAGCGTGCTCTTTGCGAGCATGCAGTGGTTCATGTGCTATCGCGCGCCGCAAGACCATCTTCCTGCCATGTTCTCGTACGATGCCTATGACGCCTTCATGGCAAACGACCGCATCTCCGCAGACCTTAAAGAGCGCGTGGCGGCGCGGTTGGGCGAGTACGGCGTCGATGTTTCGAAGGGCGCCTCCCCTCTGTCTTCGTTTTCCGGCGCCATGGACCGCGCGATAGCGTCGACAGTCGATGACGCGCGGTTGCGACTTGCGGGGAATCGCGCATCGGTGCCGTCTCCGGGTGCTCCGGGAGTTGCATCATCAGCTCCCGATTGGGCCGAGCTTGAGACGAAAGCGACGCATGATTTGGCTGCCAGCTCGCGCAACAAGACTTTTGCCGTCGACGAGGGGTGGTATCAAAAGCGCGGCGAGGCATGGCTCGAAGGGGCCAGGACCGCATGGAGGGTACATAACGGCGAGTATTTTAGTCGGCAGGAGTACGAGGACTTTAAGATGGCTCTTGCGGCGGGCGTGCAATCGGGCATGGTTCCGCTCGTGGTTATCCAGCCGGTCAACGGCTTTATGTACGACCAGACGGCGTACACCGCTTCTATGAGGCAGGAGTACTACGCGATGATTCGCCAGGCATGCGAGGAGGCGGGCGTACCTTACATCGACTTTTCTTCTCATGAGTACGACAAGAGCTTCTTCCAGGATTATTCGCATCCTTCCGAATATGGTGCGCTGCTCTACTCACAAGCGGTATACGGCTACCTTAAAGACTGAACGGCGCCCCCGCGCGAAATGGTGCCACTGTGCAAAACGGCGCCCCTGCAGGACTGCGTGTCCTGCAGGGGCGCCGCACCCTATGCGACAGCCGGCTCGCCTCGCCGCCGACGCCGTTTCGCTGCCTACAGCTCTGCCGCTAGACGCTCGCCCATGAGGTATCCCATGACCGAGGCCATCATGAGGCCGCGTGTCCAGCCGCTGGAGTCTCCCAGGCAGTGCAGGTTGGTGACGCTTGTGGTGAACTCTTTGTCCATGGTCACGCGGTTGCTGTAGAACTTGAGCTCGGGCGCGTAGAGTAGCGTCTCTGCAGAGGCAAAGCCGGGAATTGCCTTGTCCACGGCGAGCATGAACGCGACGATCGAGGTCATCGTGCGGTAGGGAAGCGCGCTCGTGATGTCTCCTGCGACGGCATCCGGTAGCGTGGGGCGCACGTTTGATTGGTCGAGTTCCTTTTGCCAGGTGCGCTTGCCGTTGAGGATATCGCCAAAGCGCTGCACGAGGATGTGGCCGTTGCCCAGCATGTTGCAGAGCCTACCGATATTATGCGCATAGGCGATCGGCTGGTTGAACGGCTCGCGGAAGTTGTGCGAGCACAGATGGCGAGGTTGGTATTGTCGGACTTGCGTTCCTTGAAGGAGTGACCGTTTACCACCGCAAGGCCGCCGTCGTAGTTCTCCTGCGTCACGAAGCCGCCGGGGTTTTGGCAAAACGTGCGCACCTTGTTGCGGAAGGGATTGGGGTAGCCGATGAGCTTTCCCTCGTAGAGGACCTCGTTTACGTCCTCGATGACCTCGTTTCGCATCTCGACGCGCACGCCCACGTCAACAGGTCCCGGCGTATGGAGAATCCCGTGCTCGGAGTACAGGTGCTCGAGCCAATCGGTGCCGCGACGTCCGGTGGCCACGATGACGCGCCTGGCGTCGATGCACTCTTCTCCATCCCGGCCTGCGGCAATGACGCCTCGACAACCTTGCTGTCCCGGGGAAACGCCCTAAATATGCTAATAATCAGGCTGCGCAAAGACAAGAAACGGCAGCTCGAGCGGGCGGTATTCCCGGTGAATAACAGTGGGGGCGGTTATTGTTCTGCAAACGGATTTCGGACTTCGTCGCCGCGCGCATGAGCCTTGGGATTGCCGACAAGGCAGGGGAACGGCTGGACCCAAGGGCGACCGTCGCCGCTGACAGGTCGTTATGTTGCGAGCGCGCGAACGTTCGCGGCGACCGCCGCGGTATGCGCCATCAATGGAACCCGTTTGATATCCCCGGTCCTTTGGAGCGTGATTGTCATGTCCAAACCCTATCGTATCGCCGTCGGTGGCTTCCATATCGAGTGTTCCGAGTTCACGCCGTAACGCTCGGGTGAGGCCGCCTTCCGCATCCGTCGCGGCCAGGAGCTGCTTGACAGCTATCCGTGGATCACGGGCGACACCTCCGCGATCGATGCCGCGCGTCTCGAGCGTTTTGGCAACATCGAGCGCGTCGAGGGCGTTGAGTGGGTTCCCCTTACCTATGCCGGCGCTCTTCCCAGCGGCCCCGTGACCAACGAGTTCTTCAACGCGTGGCTCGATGAGTTCTGTGCGCTGCTCGAGCAGGCCCATAACGAGGAGCCGCTCGACGCCGTGCTGCTCACCATCCACGGCGCCGCGAGCGTGGTGGACCAGGAGGACGGCGAGGGCGTGATCGCCTCTCGCGTGCGTCAGATCGTGGGCAAGGACGTTCCCATTGCCGCCTCCATGGCTGCGGCCCAGGACTTCTGGGACAACGCCGGCGTCTTTGAGTTCGTAGGCCCCACCGATACCGCCGAGGGCTCCGTTGCCCAGGCGCTCTCTGCCAAGGTGAGCCCGTTCTTCATCTCCGACACGGGCGATAATCCCGGTGCCGGCGGCACGGACGACAGCACCGTCTTTTTGCGTGAGATTCTTGACGTCTATCGCGCTCAGGGCAGCACGAAGCACGTCGTCTTTGCATCGCTCAACGATCCTGCTGCGGTCGAGGCGTGCGAGCAGGCCGGCGTGGGCGCTTCCGTTCGCTTGGCAGTGGACGCTATGACTGGCGGTGTGTCCGGTGAACCCGTGATGATGGACGGCGTGATCGATCGTCTGTTTGACGAGTATCGCAGCGGCGGCAAGAGCGCCGTTATCGCCGAGGACAACTTCAAGGTCATCGTCACCACGGCGCGCACGCAGTTTGGCTGCTCCGAGCAGTATGAGGCTGCCGGCACGCCGTTTGACGCCGAGGATATCGTCGTCGTCAAGATGGGTTATCTCGAGCCCGATCTTTCCGCTGCCGCCAAGGGCTGGGTCATGGCGCTCACGCCGGGCGCTGTGGACCAGGACCTCCCGCGCCTGGGGCATCACAAGATCATGCGTCCGCTCTATCCCTTCGATGAGCTGCCGTTCGATCCCAATCTGACGGTCGACCTCCTCGCCCGCACCTAGTTCTGTCGCTTATTCAGAAGGCTCCTTTCGGCTTTTCCCTCTTACGAGTTGCCGTTTGCCAAAACGGGTGCAGTCGGGAAGTACGAAAGGAGCCCTTTTCATGGCTTTTGTCTCTTTGGCGATCATCGCTGGCGCGGCGTTTATCTGCCCCGTCCTCGCTGCCCTCGTTCCGGGTCGCGCTATTCCCGAGACGGTGTTTTTGTTGCTGGCAGGCGCCGTGCTTGGTCCCCATATGCTCGGCTTCATCCATATTGATGAGGTGGTATCCATCGTGTCGGAGCTCGGCCTTGCGTTTTGGTTTTGCTTGCGGGCTACGAGATCAATCCAAAACATGTTGTTGGGAGCGAGGGGCGCTGGGGCCTGGGAGCCTGGGTCGTGTCGTTCCTGCTTGCCTGGTTCGCCGTCCGCATGATACCGGTGTTTTCGGCAGGCAGCATCGATGGCATCGCAGTCACGTTTGCGCTCACCTCGACGGCGCTGGGCACCCTTATGCCCATCTTGCACGAGCGCTCGCTTGTGGGCACGCGTTTGGGCGATTCGATTTTGGTGTACGGTACCTGGGGAGAGCTTGGTCCCGTGCTTGCGATGTCGGTGCTGCTCTCTGCACGCAGCAGCGTTCAGACGCTCATGATCCTCGCTGTGTTTCTTGTCGTTTGCGTGGTGCTTGCCGCCGTGCCTGCCCGCTCGCGCAGGTTGGGGACCGCTTCTTCCGCTTTATCCAGAACCGTGCCGATACCACGTCGCAGACGTTCGTGCGCCTTACGGTCTTCATCCTTATCGTGCTCGCGGCCTTTACGGCGATCTTCGATCTCGACATCGTGCTTGGTGCCTTTGCTGCGGGCTTTGTCCTGCGCTTTATCATCCCCTAGGGCGACCATACGCTCGAGAGCAAACTCGAGGGTCTGGCATATGGCTTTTTGATTCCCGTCTTCTTTTGCGTGTCGGGTGCGAAGATCGACCTCTCCGCCGTTGCCGCCAATCCGCTGATGCTCTCAGGCTTTATCGTGGCGCTGCTCGTGATCCGTGCCGTGCCCATCGCCATTTCCATGAAGCTGTGCCCGCTCACACGTGACGTTTCGCCGCACGGTCGCACTACGGTGGCACTTTACTGCACCACAGCGCTGCCTATTATCGTCGCCGTTACGAGCGTTGCCGTCAATGCGGGCGCGCTTTCGCAGGACATTGCGTCGGTCATGGTTGCCGCCGGCGCCATCACGGTGTTCTTGATGCCGCTGCTCGCGCAGCTCTTCTACCGCGTGGTCGATGCCGCGCCCGTTGCCGCGGTGGCAGAGGTTGCCGAGCACCCTTCCGATGCGCTCGACATCCTGCGTGCCCATCACGACCTGGCGATCCCGCTCGCGCGCGAGCACGAACTGCTGACCTCGCATGGTCACGGGCGAACGCTCGACGGCATGCCTACGATTGATTCTATTGCCGACCGTCTCTCGGTCGAAGCGGCGAGTAGCCGCATCGATGCCCGCATCGTGGACGCTGCCCATTTGCTGGCCGAGAAGACCTACGGCGACGAGATCGACCCCAGCAAGCTCACACCGCGCGAGCGACGCCGCCTGGAACGCGCCAAGCTCGCCGTGCGCGAATACCGCCGCCGCATGTTGGAGCTCTACGCAAGAGAAGAAGCCGAGGACGACGACGGCAAGTAGCGAGGAATGCCGGGATACGGTTTCCGTCCAAACAAAAGAAGGCACGCTGCCTGCGGTTGATGCGGGCAGCGCGCCTTTTGCATTGAATTCTGCTGAGGTTCGAATCCGTGGCTTGCGGCCTTTAGGAGCGGGCGGCTCCGTCGACGGGGAGGATGGCGCCCGTTACATAGGAGGACATGTCGCTTGCCAGGAAGACGAAGGCGTTGGCGACATCCTCGGGCTCGCCCATGCGACCGAGCGGGATGGTGGCGATGATGGGCTTGATGACCTCTTCAGGTAGGTTGGCGACCATATCGGTCTTAGTCA
The DNA here is from genome assembly GCA_902496945.1 of uncultured Collinsella sp. GTDB lineage: Bacteria > Actinomycetota > Coriobacteriia > Coriobacteriales > Coriobacteriaceae > Collinsella. The sequence goes on along the minus strand of CABVDE010000020.1, from coordinate 23,048 downwards.
CGCCTGGGGCGACGGCGTTGACGCGAATACCCATGGGGGCGAGCTCGCGCGAGAGCGACTGGACCATGCCGTTGACGGCAAACTTGGACGTGGGGTAGCCGACGCCAGAGGGCTGACCGTACTTGGCGACCATCGAGCTCGTGGTGGTGATGGTGCCGCCGTGGCCGGCCTCGGTCATGATCTTGGCTGCGGCCTGGTGGCCGTTAAAGACGGCGACGACGTTAAGGTCCATGACCTTGGCGAACTCCTCGGCCGTGTAGTTCAAAAGGGGCGAGCGCTGGGAGATGCCGGCGTTGTTGACGACCGTGTCCAAACCGCCCATGTCGGCTGCAGCCTGGGTAAAGGCCTCGGTTACGGCATCGAGCGAGGTGAGATCGCAGGAACGGCCCCAGACCTTGGCCTCGGGGTAGGCGGCGGTGAGCTTCTCGACAGCTGCGTCGGCAGTCTCCTGGCGCGAGCCAAAGACGGTGACGGCGGCGCCTTCCTCAATAAAACGACAGGCGATGGCATAGCCTATGCCGCGTGTGCCTCCGGTGATGATTGCTTTCTTACCCTCGAGCAACATGGTGCCTCCATTCTTCGGGGGTGTGGACATACGCAACACAGCATAGTAGCGGCCCAAAACGAGCACGTTCGCTTATCGGTGAACGGTACCCCCGGTTGTCAATGAACGGTCGAGTTGTTCAAACGCTGACCGCGTTAATGCGCTCCGAGCACGCAAGCAAAAGGGCTCCCATCCAAGATCGGACGGGAGCCCCTCAACATACATGTCGTATAGCGAAGGCCGGACTAGTTGGCCACGACGCCTTCGGTCCAAGCCTCGACGTCCTCGATGCGCAAGACATTGGCGACCTCGGCCACGCAGTCGACGCTGGCAAGCTCGGCGGCGGCAGCCTGGACGTCCTTCTCGAGCGCGCGGTGCGTCAGGAAGATGACCGAGCAGGTGTCGCTGACGCCCGACTTGCCGTCCTCGACCTGGTTGATGAGCGAGATCGAAATGTTGTGCTTGGCAAAGATATCGACCGTCTCGGACAGGGCACCCACGCGGTCGGCAACCTTCAGGCGCACATAGTACTTGGTCTGGAGCTCGTCCATGGGCTTAAAGGCAAGGTTGTGGCCGTAGGGCTCAATCTCGGGCAGCGGTGCCACGCCGCGGCTGATCTGCTCGGACAGCGACAGGATATCGCCCACGACGGCGCTTGCGGTGGGGAAGGAGCCTGCGCCGGCACCGTAGAACATGGTCTCGCCCACAGCGTCGCCTACCACGTAGACAGCGTTCATGGCGCCGTTGACCTTGGCGAGCATGTGGTCGGCGGGGATTAGCGTGGGGTGCACGCGGACGTCGACGCCGGCGTCGGTGTTGCGGGCGATGCCCAACAGCTTGATGGTGTAGCCGAGCTCGCGGGCCTGGGCGATGTCCTCGGCGCCGATGGTGCGGATGCCCTGCTGATACACGTCGTCGGTGGTCACGCGGGTGCCAAAGCCGATGGAGGCGAGGATCGCCGTCTTGCTGGCGGCATCGAAGCCGTCGACGTCGGCGGACGGATCGGCCTCGGCATAGCCCTTGGCCTGCGCGTCGGCGAGCACCTCGGCGTAATCGGCACCCTCGGCGTCCATGCGCGACAGGATGTAGTTGGTGGTGCCGTTGAGGATGCCGGCGATGGTCAGGATCTTGTTGCCCACCAGATCGTGCTCAAGCGTGCTCACGATGGGGATGCCGCCGCCGCAGCTGGCCTCGCACTTAATCTGCACGCCGCACGCGCGCGCCTTCTCGGCGAGCGTCTCGACATGACGGCCCAGCAGGGCCTTGTTGGCAGAGACGACGTGCTTACCGTGCTCAAAGGCAGTGGTGAAGATCTCGGTTGCGGGATGCTCGCCGCCGATCAGCTCGACGACGATGTCGACGGCGGGGTCGGTGACGACGTCGTGCCAGTCGCTCGTAAAGGCCTCACGCTCAATACCGGCTGCCTCGGCCTGCTCCCAGGCAAGCGCGCAGGCGCGGGTCAGCTTAAGGTCGATGCCGTAGGCTGCCAGGTACTCATCGTGGTGGCTCTTGATCAGACGGGCCACGCCGCCGCCGACGGTTCCCAGGCCGATCAGACCGACGTTCACGGTGCGCAGGGGTTCGCTCATAGATAGCTCCTTCGTGCATCTTATGGATGGATTGACTGATTAAGGTTGAGTGCATTCTAGCGTGAAGTGCGGGCGCGTGCTTACCAGGTGGCGGTAGCTGCACAAAACGGCACCCTCGAAACGCTGCGGAAACATTGGAAACACGCTCGCTACAAACGAACGTCCGTAACAAACTGTCAACGTTTGGGCCATAAGGTTTGCCCTGTACCGCAAGACGGCCGCACCGCGGCCAGCGAAAAGGGGGACACCATGTTCAACATCAATAGTACGCTCAGCCGTAGGAACTTCCTCGCCGGTGCCGCGGCACTTGGCAGCACCGTCGCACTCGCCGGTTGCTCGTCGGGTGGCTCGGACGGTGGCTCCGCCGACGACGGCAAGACCTTCAAGATCGGTGTCATCGGGCCTCTGACCGGCGCTGCGGCTACCTATGGCGTCTCGGCCGAGAAGGGCGCTAAGCTCGCTACCAAGGATTTCTCGACCAAGGACCTCAAGCTTTCACTTAAGTCCGAGGACGACGTCGCCGACGGCGAGAAGGCCATCAACGCCTTCAATACCCTGTGCGACTGGGGCATGCAGGCACTCGTCGGCCCCGTCACCACCGGTGCCGCTGTCGCCGTCTCGGGCGAGATCGCCGACGACATGCTCATGGTTACGCCTTCCGCCTCGTCGCTCGACGTGACCAAGGACAAGACCACGGTCTTCCAGGTTTGCTTTACCGATCCTACCATGGGTACGAGCGCTGCGAAGTTCTTGGCCGAGAAGTATGCAGGCGCCAAGATCGCCCTGTTCTATAACGCCGGCGATACGTACAGCTCGGGCGTTGCCGATGCCTTTGCTGAGCAGGCAAAGGAGTCCAAACTCGATGTCGTCTGTACGGTGACGTTTAAGGATGACTCGTCTTCGAGTTTTACTACACAGCTGACCAAGGCCAAGGAGGCCGGCGCCAAGCTCATCTTCGCGCCGATTTATTACACGCCGGCGTCCGTCCTGCTCAAGAACGCCAAGGATATGGGCTACGACATGACGCTCATGGGTACCGACGGTATGGACGGCCTGCTCTCCGTCGAGGGCTTCGATACCTCCCTTGCCGAGGGCGTGTTGCTGATGACCCCGTTCTCCGCCGACGACGAGAAGAACGCCGATTTCGTCAAGGCCTACAAGGACGCCTACGACGAGACCCCCAACCAGTTTGCCGCCGACGCCTATGACTGCGTCCACGCGATTGCCGAGGCTATCGACAAGGCCGGTATCGACACGACGGCCGATGGCGCCGACATTGCCGGTGATCTTGCCAAGGCCATGCGTAAGATCAAGATCGAGGGCCTGACGGGCGAGCTCACGTGGAACGACAAGGGTCAGGTCGAAAAGCCCGCTACGGCCTATGTGATTCGGGACGGCAAGTACATTGCCGCCTAAGCGCTGTAAGCAATCCAGCCGGTGGTGCCATTTATTCAGCCAGAGCGCGCTTGTAACAGAATGGAAACATTACTTTCACACAATAAAGTGGCCAATCTGCATAAAATGATAGAAATACACAGAATTATGGATATATCGACAAAGCCAAAGAAAAGTTGAAATATTCGCCACTTTTCCCAACTAAAGCGTCTACTATTTTGCGAACGCCAGATACGGCGAAGGATGGCCTGTCGGGTAACCGAAACCCGACGAGATTTGAGAGGAGAGCCGCATGTCGAGCCTCACCGGTAAGTCATTGAACCCTGTTATGAATCGCAGGAGCGTTATCGCGAGCGCAGCAGGTCTGGGGGCGATGTCCATTCTAGCTGGCTGCTCCTCCAACGGCGGCGACAGCGGTTCCGCCTCGGGCGACGCTTCGTTTAAGATCGGCACCATCGGCCCGCTGACCGGCGCCAACGCGTCCTACGGCAAGTCCGTTACCCAGGGCGTCGAGCTTGGCTGCAAGGATTTCTCGACCAAGGAGCTGCCGCTTGCCAGCAAGGCCGAGGATGATCAGGCCGATGGCGAGAAGGCCGTCAACGCCTTGAATACCCTGCTCGACTGGGGCATGCAGGCCCTCGTCGGCCCGACCACCACGGGTGCGTCGGTTGCCGTTGCCGCAGAGTGCGGTAACGACCCCAAGACGTTCATGATCACCCCGTCCGCGTCCTCCGAGGACGTCACCGACGGCAAGGATTGCGTCTTCCAGGTTTGCTTTACCGATCCCAACCAGGGTATTAATGCTGCCAAGTTTTTGGCAGAGAAGTACGCGGATGAGAAGTTCTTTGTCTTCTATAACGCCGCAGATGCCTACAGCTCGGGTATTGCTGATGCCTTCAAGGCACAGGCTGTCGAGTCTAAGCTTGAGATTGTCGCCGAGAAGACCTTTAAGGATGACTCCGCAACGAGCTTTACCAATCAGCTGACCAATGCCAAAGAGGCCGGCGCCACCATGATCTTTGCGCCGATCTACTACACGCCGGCGTCCGTCCTGCTCAAGAACGCCAAGGACATGGGCTACGACGTCAAGATGATGGGCTGCGACGGCATGGATGGCATCCTGGGCGTTGAGGGCTTCGACACCTCTCTTGCCGAGGGTCTGCTGCTCATGACCCCGTTCTCCGCCGATGACGAGAAGAACGCCGACTTCGTCAACGCCTACAAGGATAAGTACGGTGATACCCCCGACCAGTTTGCCGCCGACGCCTACGACGGCGTGCACGCGGTGGCCGAGGCCCTCAAGGAGGCCGGTCTTGGTGTCGACGCCGATCCGACCGAGGTCGCCGAGAAGCTGCCCAAGGCCATGCTCAACATTACCGTTGACGGCCTGACCGGCAAGCTCACCTGGAACGATAGGGGCCAGGTCCAGAAGGACCCGACTGTGTACGTCATCAACGACGGCAAGTACGTACAGGCCTAATTGGCCGCCTTATATAGAGCGGTTTTGGTCCCAAGCAGGGGAGGTTTTGGCCTTCCCTGCTTGCTTGGTATCTAGGGGCAACGTAACGTCCCTGTTTCTTACATTAACTGGAAACCTATTCGAAAGGGGGATGCGGAACATGACGGTCTTTATCCAATACCTGGTCAACGGCCTGTCCATGGGCAGCGTCTACGCCATCATCGCGTTGGGCTACACCATGGTCTACGGTATCGCCAAGATGCTCAACTTCGCTCACGGCGACGTCATCATGGTCGGTGCCTATGTCTCGTTCTGCGCCACGTCGTATCTCGGCCTTCCGGGCTGGGCATCTGTCATTCTCTCTTGCGCGGTCTGCACGGTTCTGGGTGTTCTCATTGAGGGCCTGGCCTATAAGCCGCTGCGCCAGGCGGGCCCTCTGGCCGTTCTGATCACGGCTATCGGCGTGTCCTACTTCCTGCAGAATGCCGCGCAGCTCCTGTGGGGCGCCACGCCCAAGAACTTCACTTCGCTCGTCACCTTCCCGGTGCCGGAGTTCTTGGCCAAGTACAACGTAAGCGCCGTTTCGCTCGTCACCATCGTTGCCTGCCTGGTTATCATGGCCGGCCTGGTGTTCTTTACGGGTAAGACCAAGATGGGCAAGGCTATGCGTGCCGTGTCCGAGGACAAGGCCGCCGCTCAGCTCATGGGCATCAACGTCAACCGCACTATTTCGATGACGTTTGCCATCGGCTCTGCCCTTGCCGCCATCGCCGGTGTGCTCCTGTGCTCCTACTCGCCGGTCCTGCAGCCCACCACGGGTGCCATGCCTGGCATCAAGGCCTTCGACGCCGCCGTCTTCGGCGGTATCGGCTCTATCCCCGGCGCCTTTGTCGGTGGCATTCTCATCGGCATCATCGAAGCGATGGCGCAGGCCTACATTTCCACGAGCCTTGCCAACTCCATCGTCTTTGGTGTTCTGATCATCGTCCTGCTCGTCAAGCCAGCCGGCCTCTTGGGCAAGTACGTCCCCGAGAAGGTGTAGGTGAGCGCTATGAAGTTCCTTAAAGATAAGCAGACGCGTCACGACTTTGTCACGTACGCCATGTGCATCGTGGCATTCGCCATTGTGTTCTTTATGCAGTCCAACCACATGATCCCGCGCATGATTGCCGGTCAGCTGGTTCCCATCACGGCCTATATCGTCATGGCCATCTCGCTCAATCTCGTCGTCGGCATCGCGGGCGACCTGTCGCTTGGCCACGCGGGCTTTATGAGTGTCGGTGCCTACACGGGCATCGTCACCGCGGTCGCCCTCGAGAGCGCCGTCCCCTCCGATCCGGTGCGCCTTATCATCAGCATCGTGGTCGGTGCCATCGCCGCCGCCATCCTGGGCTTCTTGATCGGTATCCCGGTCCTGCGCCTGAGCGGCGACTACCTGGCCATCGTGACCCTGGCTTTTGGCGAAATCATCAAAGAGATTGTCACCTGCCTTATCGTGGGCGTCGACTCCCGCGGCCTGCATGTGATCTTTAACATCACGGGCAACTCCACGATCGACGACTTGCACTTGCTCGAGGATGGCACCGCCATCATCAAGGGTGCTCAGGGCGCATCGGGCGTGTCGACCTATTCGACCTTCCTTGCCGGCGCTATTTTGGTCATGGTCGCGCTCGTGATTGTACTCAACTTGGTTCGCAGCCGTACCGGCCGTGCCATTATGGCTGTGCGCGACAACAAGATCGCTGCCGAGTCCGTGGGCATCTCCGTCACCCAGTACCGCATGATCGCCTTCGTGGTTTCCGCTGCCCTCGCCGGTGCTGCGGGTGCCCTGTTCGGTGGCAACTTCTCGCAGCTCTCCGCTACCAAGTTTGACTTCAACACGTCCATCCTCATTTTGGTGTTCGTGGTTCTGGGCGGTCTGGGCAACATGCGCGGCTCCGTCATCGCCGCAGCGCTGCTCACGGTGCTGCCCGAGCTACTCCGTCAGTTCTCGGACTACCGCATGCTCATCTACGCCATCGTGCTGATCTTGGTCATGGTCTTTACCAACAACCCGCAGCTTAAGGCGTTCTTCGCACGCGTTAAGGACCGCTTTGCTCCCAAGAAGGAGGTGGCAGCCGATGCCCAGTAAGTTTGAGTTCAACAAGGGCAAGATGGTCCCGTATCCGTCTGGCGCCATCGTTCCCGACCGCGACCTTGGCGAGCGCCCGGCGCTCGAGTGCATCCACCTGGGCATTGAGTTCGGCGGCCTTAAGGCAGTCGACGACTTTAGCCTGACTATCGGCAAGACCGAGATCGCCGGTCTGATCGGCCCCAACGGCGCCGGCAAGACCACGGTCTTCAACCTGCTCACCAAGGTGTACCAGCCCACGCACGGCACCATCCTGCTCGACGGCGAGGATACCTCGGGCAAGTCCGTCTACCAGGTCAGCCGCATGGGCATCGCCCGTACCTTCCAAAACATCCGCCTGTTCAATACCATGACGGTGGAGGACAACGTTAAGGTCGGTCTGCATAACCAGGAGCGCTACTCCGGTTTTGAGGGCGTGCTGCGCCTGCCGACGTATTGGAAGCACGAGAAGGCCGCCCACGAGCGCGCCATGGAGCTGCTGTCCATCTTTGATATGGAGCATCTGGCAAACGAGCAGGCCGGATCGCTGCCTTACGGCGCCCAGCGTCGTCTGGAGATCGTCCGCGCGCTTGCCACCAACCCCAAACTGCTGTTGCTCGACGAGCCTGCCGCCGGCATGAACCCGTCCGAGACCGCGGAGCTCATGGAGAACATCGTTAAGATTCGCGACACCTTCGGCATCGCCATCATGCTCATCGAGCACGACATGTCGCTCGTTATGAACATCTGCGAGGGCATTTGCGTGCTCAACTTTGGTAAGGTCATCGCCAAGGGCACGGCCGAGGAAATCCAGAACAACGACGCTGTTATCGAGGCGTATCTGGGTAAGCAGGATAAGGGGGAGAACTAAATGGCAGAGCCGATGCTTTCCGTCTACAACATCAACGTCTGGTACGGCGCCATCCACGCCATCAAGGACATCTCCTTTAACGTTAACGAGGGCGAGATCGTGGCCTTGATTGGTGCCAACGGTGCCGGCAAGTCCACAACGCTCAAGACCGTCTCGGGCCTGCTGCGCTCCAAGACCGGCTCCATCAAGTTTATGGGCGAGGACATTACCCATACGCCCGCTGATAAGCTGGTTGGTAAGGGCCTGGCTCAGGTTCCCGAGGGTCGTCGCGCCTTTTTGCAGATGACGGTCGAGGAGAACCTGGAGATGGGCGCCTATACACAGCTCAAGTCCACAATTGCTCCGGGCCTGGAGCGCGTCTACGAGCAGTTCCCGCGCCTGAAGGAACGTCGTCGCCAGGTCGCCGGCACCCTTTCGGGCGGCGAGCAGCAGATGCTCGTTATGGGGCGCGCCCTTATGAGTAACCCCAAACTGCTTATGCTCGACGAACCTTCCATGGGTCTGGCACCGATTCTGATCGAACAGATCTTCCAGATTGTCGAGGACCTGCACAAGGCCGGCACCACGGTGCTTCTGGTCGAGCAGAACGCGCAGATGGCTCTTTCGATCGCCACGCGCGGTTACGTGCTCGAGACCGGCAAGATCACCATGACCGGCACCGGCCAAGAACTCCTGCACGACGACAACGTCCGTAAAGCCTACTTGGGCGGTTAAACCATCCAGCAGAGGGGCGCTGACTATTCCGGTCAGCGCCCCTCTGCACCAACATCGGTGTGAACGGTGGGTAGCTAATTTGGGACGGGGCTTTTTTGACTACTTTGCATGCAAAGTAGTCAAAAAAGCCCCGTCCCAAATTAGCTACCCTTACATCAAAAGCGGTCCCTATTCCACCGCAACTTCATGGGGATGTGTGACAATGCCCGTCGGAAAACACCTGCTGTCTTTGGGGGCCTATCTATGCTGTACGAGTTTTGTGCCGAGAACTTTGAGCGGGTGCCGGCGGCTATCGATGCCGGCGCACGGCGTATCGAGCTGTGCGACAACCTTGCCGTTGGTGGCACCACGCCTTCGGCCGGCGCTATCTGCGCTACGACCAACTATGCCCACGAGAACAATGCACGGGTGATGTGCATGATCCGTCCTCGTGGCGGCGACTTTCATTACAACCAGGACGAGTTGCGTATGATGGAGATGGACCTGGGCCTTGCCGTGAGTGCCGGCGTTGACGGCTTGGTCTTTGGCTGCTGCAAGCCCTGCCCTGGCGGATGGGCGCTCGACGAGCTTGCGTTGGGCGCCCTCGTGATGGCCGCGGGCTGCGCGACCGAGGAATGCAAGCGTGAGTCCCTTGACATCACCTTCCACATGGCGTTTGACCAGCTCTCGCCCGAGACTCAGCTCGACGCGATTGACACACTCGCCGAATGCGGCGTTACGCGCATCCTCACGCATGGCGGCGCGGCCGGTACGCCGATCGAGGACAACTTCGATCACCTGGCTCACCTAATCGAGTACGCGGGAGACCGTCTGACTATCCTTCCCGGCGGCGGCATTTCCACGGCAAATCGCGTTGCGGTTGCGGCGGCGCTTGGCGTCTCCGAGCTCCATGGCACCAAGATCGTGCCGCTGGAGGTATAGTCCGTGGCGCTCGTATTTGACGTTCAGCAGGCGAGCGGCAAGCCCGACGATAATCGTCGCCCTGGCACCGCGTGCCCCTTTTGCGACACGGAGGGGCTCGCCAACATCATCCAGCGCGATGGTGACTGCATCTGGCTCGAGAATAAGTTCAAAACCTTGCGGGCCACCCGTCAGACCGTATTGATCGAGTCGGCCAATCACGACGCCGACCTGGTGACTTATGAGCCGGATGAACTCCACCATGTGATGAGGTTTGCTCTGGATTGCTGGCAGCAGATGATCGATTCACAGCGGTATCGAAGCGTGCTCATGTACAAGAACAAGGGTCCGCTCTCGGGCGGTAGTCTCGTTCATCCGCACATGCAGATTGTGGGTTTGGAACAGGAAGACGGCTATGCTTCGCTGACCTCCACCAATTTCGATGGCATCAATGTCTGGCAACAGGGAAGAATCTCGGTCAACATCTCAACCGAACCGATCATGGGGTTCTTTGAGGTCAATGTTTCAGTCCCGCAGGGTATCGCCGCCAGCGATGAGACAAGAGACCAGGCCGAGACGGATCTCTTCGCCGATGCGATCCAGGTGGCTCTGCGCTATATCCTAGACGAGCACCATGGCGGTCGCGCAGAGTCATACAACTTGTTTTTCTATCACTTGGGCGGTCGGACCATTGCCAAGGCGCTTCCGCGTTGGGTGGTTTCACCCTACTTTGTCGGGTATCGACTGGCTCAGGTTAATGCCGAGACCACGCTCGATGTCGATGCGGAGCGCCTGCGTGCACATCTGGAAGCGCTTGCATCGTAGGGTGAGCGCCCACGCACTGCGGACGGCTTAGCGTGCCATGGCGTCGCGGCCGGCCTCGACGCGCTTGCGCTGGGCGGCGCGCGCCTCGCCGGTTAGGCTCTCAAAGAGATGTCCGATAACCGAGGCGAGCACCTGCTGAAACAGCGTGCCGCACATGACGGGGAATACCACTTCGCCGGGATAATACTGCGTGGCGATGACGGCACCCGAAGAGATGTTGCGCATGCCGCAGGTAAAGCACATGGTGGTCGTCTCGCTATACGGCAGGTGCAACGCGCGGGCGACCAGAATGCCCACGACAAAACCGGTGATGGCGAACACCAGAATAAAGAGGGCGACTTCCAGACGCCCCGCGTTCATGTGCAGCACATACTCGCTCATGGCGGTGGAGTTGGACGCGATGACGCCCATCATCATGAACTTGCAGGCGGGCGAGAGCGCGGGGGAGAGCTTCTCGTGCCCCCAGCCGCGCGTAAGTTCGTTGATTACAATGCCGAGGATGGCAGGGATGGCAATCATAAAGGCCATGTTCTGCATCATGCTCGGAACATCGATTGCGACGGTGGCGCCCAGCAGGAGCTTGAGCGTGAGCGGAATCGTCACGGGCGAGATAACCGAGGACGTCAGGATGATGGTGAGCGCGAGCGGGCCGTTGCCGCCGAACATGCTAATCCACATAAAGGCAGTGACTGCCACGGGTACGCTGTACTCGAGCACGATGCCGCAGACAAGGTTGGGGTTGGAGCCAAAGAACAGTGAACCCATGGCATACGCCGCGATGGGGATGAGTACAGCCGAGACAAATAACGCCAAAATCAGATGCAGGGGACGGCGGAGCACCTCAGCCACCTGGTGAAAGGTGTTGCTGAGCGCACCCTGGAACGTCATAAAGGCAAACAAGGTGGGAACGATGGGCTTGAGAACGCCGATCTGCTGAGGAAAGAGCACGCCGAGCGCCACGCAAATCGGAACGATGATCTGCATGTGCCCCGCGAGAAACTTGCCCAGCCCAACCCATTGTTTCATATGCGCTTGTGACTCCCTTTATCTTTAGACCCTTTGAATCGATATCCTAGACGCTCGCGCGAAAACCTGCACGGGAAGGGCTTGGATATTTCGAGGGTATTACCGGCATCGTTTACCGAAACCGCGGCGTGCTGCGGCGATTTACGTCCGCGCTGCACGGTATAATAAAGCCGTTCAACAGATCTGCCTGCCGAAGCGGGCATACACAGAGGACTCATCGCTATGAACCGTGAGAGGTATCGCGGCGACCTGCCCCTATCGGGGGTGGGTGCCTATGTCATCGCTTAAGACGACGCATCGCTGGGCGGTTGCTCAGCAAAATCCCGAGCTCGAGAAGGAGCTTTCGGCTGGCCTGGGCATACCCGGGCTGGTGGCGCGCATTATGGTTGCGCACGGCATTACATCCATCGAAGAAGGCCAGCTGTTTTTGACGCCTTCGCTCGATCGCGACTGGGCCGACCCACTCGTTATCCCGGGCATGTCGGTCGTTGCCGACCGCGTCGAGCGTGCTATTCGCAACCACGAGCGCATCGCGGTCTTTGGCGATTTTGACGTTGACGGTATTACGTCGACCTGCCTGTTGACCGAGGCACTGCGCACGTTTGGTGCCGATGTCACACCGTTTATTCCACATCGCTTTGACGAGGGCTACGGTCTTTCGCGCGCGGCGCTCGACCGCGTTAACGAGCTCGCTCGCCCCCAGCTGGTCGTGACCGTCGATAACGGCATTGCCGCCAAGGAAGAGGTCTCCTATCTGGAGAGCCTGGGGATCGATTTGGTGGTCACGGACCATCACGAGCCCTCCGACCAGGTGCCGCAGGGCGTGCCCCTGACCGACCCCAAGCTCGAGGACGAGGGTCCTTCGCGTGAGCTTGCCGGTGCCGGCGTGGCACTCAAGCTGGTGCAGGTTCTGGGCGAGCGTCTGGGCAAGCCGTCGTATTGGCGTTCGCTGATCGAGGTTGCGGCGCTTGGTACCGTGTCCGACATGATGCCGCTGACGCCCGAGAACCGCGCGCTGGTCGCCGAGGGCATCCAGCAGATGCGCGTGACCGCCCGCCCCGGCTATATCGCGCTGGCCGCGCTCGCCAAGGCCGACCTCTCTAGCATTACGGCCGATGGCCTGTCGTTTTCGCTCATTCCCCGCTTGAACGCCGCCGGCCGCATGGCCGATCCTAAGCTGGCACTCGACCTGCTGCTTGCCCGCGATCCTATCGAGGCAAGCGCGCTGGCGGCCGAGCTCGAGGAGATTAACCGTCAACGCCGCGAGATCGAGGCGGAGCTCACACGCGACGCTATGGCAAAGGTCGAGGAGACCTATGATGGCGGCCGCGCAATCGTCGTGGGTGGCGAGGGCTGGCACGAGGGCGTCAAGGGTATCGTAGCGAGCCGTCTGACCAACCGTTATCACGTGCCGGCACTGCTCTTTTCGATTGAAGACGGTATCGCTCGCGGTTCGGGTCGCTCGGTGGGCAAGGTCAACCTGTTCGACGCCGTAGAACGCTGCTCCGATCTGCTGATTCGTCGCGGCGGACATGCGGGCGCGGTGGGCGTGACCATCGAGGCGTCCAAGCTCGACGAGTTCCGTCGTCGTCTTTCCGCCGTACTGTCCGAACTTCCCGCCGAGGACTTTGAGGATACCGACGAGGTTGCCGCCACGGTCGACCTCTCCGAGCTGAATATCGAGACCATCGAGCAGATTTCCCGTCTTGAGCCGTTTGGCCAGGGCAACAAGGTGCCGCTTCTGGCCGCTGAGGGCGTGACGATGTGCGATCGCGCCGTGGTGGGCAAAACCGGCGAGCACATGCGCTTCGTGGCGACCGATGGCGCCGCGAGTGTGCCGGCCATTATGTTCCGCGTGCCGCAGATCGATAAGCTCATCAATTGCGATAGCGCCGTCGATTTGGTGTTCGAGGCGGTGGCCGAGCATTGGCAAGGTCGCGTAAAGCCAAAGCTCATGATCAAGGATGTCTTGGTCCGCGATACCACGGCGCCCAGCGTTGACGACCCGGTATGTGAGCTTCGCCGCGGCGTGGAGCCTGCGGACGGCGGTCTTCGTCTGGAGTCCCGCAAGCGCCAAACGCTCGCCCAGCTTTCCTATACCGAGCTCACGCGCTCGCTTATCCATAGCTTTATTGGCTCGAACCAGCCGCACCGCGCGCAGGCCGAGGCGCTCGATGCCCTGGCCGATCACCAAAGTGTTCTGGCCGTTATGGGAACGGGGCGCGGAAAGTCTCTTATCTTCCATGTGCATGCCGCGCGCGAGGCGGTCCTTCGTGGGCGTGCGAGTATCTTTGTCTATCCGCTGCGTGCGCTCGTTGCCGACCAGGCCTATCACCTCTCGTCGACGATGGCCGCGCTCGGTATTGGCGTCGGCGTGCTGACCGGCGAGACCGTGGAGGCGGCGCGCGATGACGTGTTTGCCGGCTTGGCTTCGGGCCGCACCGGCATCGTGCTCACGACGCCCGAGTTCCTGTCTATTCACCGCGATCGCTTTGCGCGTTCGGGGCGCATCGGTTTTGTCGTTATCGATGAGGCACATCATGCCGGTCTTGCCAAGGGCGGCGACCGCAGCGCCTATCTCGACATGCCCGATATCCTCAAGGCCCTGGGCGACCCAGTCGTTCTGGCCACGACTGCCACCGCAACGGCTCCGGTTGTGGCCGAGCTCGCCCGCGTGCTACCGATTACCCGCACGGTGGTCGACGAGACGGTGCGCGAGAACTTGCAGCTCGAGGATGACCGAGACCTTGCGAGCCGCGAGAACCGCCTGGTGTCAATCGTGGCGACGGGGGAGAAGACCGTCATCTACGTCAACTCGCGCGACCAGTCCGTGGCGCTTGCTAAGACGCTGCGCAAGCGGGTACCCGATTGCGCGACCCGCATCGCGTTCTATAACGCGGGGCTTGCGCGCTCCGATCGTCGCCGTGTCGAGGAAGCGTTTCGTGACGGAAGCCTCAGTTGCATCGTTTCGACTTCTGCCTTTGGTGAGGGCGTGAACCTGCCCGATATCCGCCATGTCGTGCTCTACCACATGCCGTTTGGCGCCATCGAGTTCAACCAGATGAGCGGACGCGCCGGTCGCGACGGCCAACCTGCCGTGATTCATCTGCTCTATTCGTCGCGTGACGCTCGTATTAACGAGCGCCTGCTCGACTGCTACGCGCCCGAGCGCGACGAGCTCGTCACGCTCTATCGAGCGCTGCAGACTATGTGGCGCTCCAACCGCGGCAAGACCGGGGACGATTCCTTTAGCGCGAGCGATATCGACATCGCGCAGATGTGCCTTGCCATCGATGCTCGCACGCCGGTTGACGAGCGCTCGGTGGAAAGCGGCCTGGGAATCTTCGAAGAGCTTGGTTTCTGTCGCGTTTCGGGGTTTGACGACACCCGTCGCATCGCGATGGCAGAAAACCCCGGCCGTGTGCAATTGAGCAGGTCAATCCGCTATTTGGAGGGTCTGCGCTCGCGCATGGAGTTCTCGGCTTTCCGGAGCTGGGCGCTCGATTCGTGCGCTTCTGATATGCTAGCCAAAGTTAACCGCCCGATCGTACCGCGGGCCTAGGGGAAGGGGACCTCGATGGATGCCGCAGCCCGTACCGCCCATGATTCCACCCTCCAGCCGTTTTCGGAGATGGAGCACTATAAGCATGCCGATGAGCTGCCGCCCGAGATTATGGCGGACAGCTACGACAAGCTGGAGCGCCTGTGCCTCAAATATATGAATGAGGACGACTTTTCTAAGGTGGAGCAGGCCTATTGCTTTGCTGCCGAGAAGCACTGTAACCAAAAGCGGCGCTCGGGTGAGATGTACATCAACCATCCCGTCGAGGTGGCCATCATTTTGGCCGATCTCAAGATGGACTGCGATGTGGTGTGCGCCGCGCTGCTGCACGATACCGTCGAGGATACCGAGACCTCGCTTGCCGATGTTTCCGGCCTGTTTGGCGAAACCGTTGCCGAGCTCGTCGATGGCGTGACCAAGCTCACCAATATCGAAGTCGACAGCATGGACGAGAAGCAGGCGCTCACGCTGCGCAAGATGTTCCTCGCCATGTCCAAGGACATTCGCGTCATCATCGTTAAACTTGCCGACCGTCTGCACAACATGCGTACGCTGGCGGCCCTTCGCGAGGATCGTCGCCTGTTTAAGGCTCGCGAGACCATGGACGTGTACGCGCCCCTGGCCGACCGCCTGGGCATGAGCTCTATTAAGTGGGAGCTCGAGGACCTGTCCTTCTTCTACCTGGAGCCCGATGCCTACCAGCGCATCGCGCGCATGGTGGCTGAGTCGCGCGAGGTCCGCGAGCGCTACCTTGCCGAGACCATCAAGACGCTTACCGATGAACTCAACCGCATTGGCCTGGAGGGCTTCCAGATCAACGGCCGCTCCAAGCACTATTGGTCCATCTACCAAAAGATGAAGCGCAAGGGCAAGGAGTTCTCCGAGATCTACGACTTGGTGGCGCTGCGCGTCATCACCCATTCGGTGCGCGATTGCTACTCCACGCTCGGTGCGGTGCATACGCTGTGGCACCCCATGCCCGGCCGATTTAAAGATTATATCGCCATGCCCAAGGTCAATAACTACCAGTCGCTCCACACGACGGTTATCGGTCCCACGGCCCGCCCGCTCGAGATTCAGATTCGAACCTACGAGATGCATGAGCAGGCCGAGTACGGCATTGCCGCCCACTGGCTCTATAAGAAGTCGGGCGGATCGTCTGCTTCCAAGACCAATGACGCCCAGCGTCTGGACGACCAGATCAACTGGCTCAAGCATTCGCTCGATTGGGCGGCATCTGACGAGATCACCGATGCCAAGGAATACCTGCACTCGCTGAAGGTCGATCTGTTCGACCAGGAGATCTTTGTCTTCACGCCCAAAGGCGAGGTCATGGCGCTTCGTGCCGGCTCCACGCCGCTCGACTTTGCCTATGCCGTTCACACCGAGGTCGGAAACCACTGCGTCGGTGCCAAGATCAACGGTGCGGTGGCCCCGCTCACGCACGAGATCAAGACGGGCGACCGCGTCGAGATCCTGACCAACAAGAGTTCTAAGCCGTCGCGCGACTGGCTCAAGATCGTCAAGACGCCTTCGGCCAAGTCCAAGATCCGTCGCTATTTTGCCGCTGCGACTAAGGATGATGACGCTGCTGCAGGTCGCGATATGCTGGCCAAGGACCTGCGCAAGCGCGGGTACGGCATCTCTACGCCGCGCTCGACGCGTGCGCTCAATGCCGTGGCGGAGCAACTCAACTACAAACAGCTCGAGGATCTGTTTGCGGCCGTCGGTGCCGGTAAGGTCGCTCCGCGTGCCGTGGGCAACAAGGTCGAGCAGATCTTGGATCCCAAGCCCGAGGAGCAGCTCACCAAAGCAGAGGCTATCGCCGAGGTCGTGAAGCAGCCTGCCCGCGGCTCCAACCGCAAGCCGCAAAAGCGCGGTAAGAGCGCTGGCAACGGCATTATCGTCAAGGGCGAGAGCAACAGCGGTCTGCTGGTTCGCCTGGCGCATTGCTGCAACCCTGTGACGGGCGACGACATCGTCGGCTTCATCACGCGCGGCCGCGGCGTCTCGGTGCACCGTGCCAACTGCCCCAACGTCAAGGGCCTCATGGAGCATCCCGAGCGCATGATCGATGTGGAGTGGGACGGCGCGGCCGATACCCTCTTCCAGGTCGAGATCGTGGTCGAGTGTCTGGACCGCATGGGCCTGCTCAAGGACGTCACCATCGCTATCGGTGACGCGGGCGGCAACATTCTTTCGGCCGCCACGTCGACCAACCGCGAGGGCATCGCGACCCTGCGCTTTATGGTCGAGATCTCGGACGCGAGTGGTCTGGATCCGCTGCTGGCCTCTATCAGCAGCGTTGACTCGGTCTACGACGCTCGCCGGCTGATGCCCGGCGAGGGCGGAGCGCAACTCAAGCGCCGTGTATAGGCTGACGTACGCACCGTATTGTTGATATTCGTTACGTTCGAGGCATCGTCTGATGCCTCGACGTCTATAGAAGGAGAGTGCACGCATGGGCGTCGTAACTTTGGATTTGGCTCCCCGAGGGTCGGTCTCGATTGAAACGCTTGTCAATGGTCCCATTCAGACCAACAGCTACGCCGTGATTTCGAATAACGAGTGCTTAATCGTCGACCCCGCGTGGGAAGGCGAGCGTCTTGTGGAGCATATCCGCACCGCGCATCCTCATGTGTGCGTGCTCGGTGCCATATGCACGCATGGGCATGCCGACCATGTTGGCGGCGTTGCCGGAGTGCGGGCCGCCGTTGGCGATGCTGCACTATATGAGTTGTGCGCCAAGGATGTAACGGTGCCTCGCGCAAATATCGAGGAGCAACACGCCATGTGGGGTATCGAGACGCCCGATCCGGGTGAGCCGACGCGCTTGCTTGCCGAGGGCGATACGATCGAGGTGGGCGACGTCTGCCTGCAGGTGATCGAGACGCCGGGGCATACGCCGGGCGGCATAGTCCTGTTTGCCGCGACCGAGCGGGGGAACATCGCCTTTGTGGGCGACACGCTTTTCCCGGGCAGCCACGGTCGTACCGATCTTTCCGGCGGTGACGAGGCGGCGATTATGCGTTCGCTCTCCAAACTTGCCAAGATACTTCCGCCCGATACCGTTTGCCTGACAGGCCATGGCGATTCGACCACGATGGCGCGCGAGCTCATGCAGAACCCGTTCATGCAGATGTAGGCTCGAAGCCGTCTTTCGAACCACGAAGACCGCTCAATCGTCAAGCTATTTTCCCCAGTGGGTCGATTCTGTGGGGCAAACGGTCAAAAAAAGTCTGTTTGGACGATATTCGTGAACAAACGAACGTTTATGCTCGGGTGCGCCGTGGTAAAATCTCAGGCGTTATCGGAGCAACCTTACAGGAGGTTTCTTTTATGCTCGTCAACGCAGCAGACATGCTCAAGAAGGCTGAGGCCGGCAAGTACGGTCTCGGTGCCTTCAACACCAACA
Organism: uncultured Collinsella sp.; assembly: GCA_902496945.1. Taxonomy (GTDB): domain Bacteria; phylum Actinomycetota; class Coriobacteriia; order Coriobacteriales; family Coriobacteriaceae; genus Collinsella. Next base: position 4,638 of record CABVDE010000020.1, on the reverse strand, counting down.
ACCTCGAGTGGACCCTGGCTATTCTCCAGGCCGCCGAGGAGGCCAAGTCTCCGCTGATCCTTCAGTGCACCGCTGGTGCCGCTAAGTGGATGGGCGGTTTCAAGGTCTGCGCCGACATGGTCAAGGCTGCCGTCGAGGCCACGGGCGTTACCGTTCCCGTCGCCCTTCACCTCGATCACGGTTCTTACGAGGACTGCTTCAAGTGCATCGAGGCCGGCTTCACGTCCATCATGTATGACGGCTCTCACGAGGAGACCTTCCAGCTTAACCTCGACCGCACCAAGGAGCTCGTTGAGCTTGCCCACTCCAAGGGCATGTCCATCGAGGCCGAGGTCGGCGGCATTGGCGGCACCGAGGACGGCGTGACCTCCAGCGGCGAGCTCGCTGATCCTGCTGAGTGCAAGCAGATCGCTGACCTGGGCGTCGACTTCCTCGCCTGCGGCATCGGCAACATCCACGGCGTGTACCCCGCCGACTGGGCTGGCCTTTCCTTCGAGCGCCTGGGCGAGATCAAGGCCCAGACCGGCGACCTGCCCCTCGTTCTGCACGGTGGTACCGGCATCCCCGAGGATCAGATCAAGAAGGCCATTTCCCTGGGCATCTCCAAGATCAACGTCAACACCGACCTGCAGCTCGTCTTCGCCAAGGGCGTCCGCGAGTACATCGAGGCTGGCAAGGATCAGCAGGGCAAGGGCTTTGACCCCCGCAAGCTCCTCAAGCCTGGTCGCGACAACATCGTTGTCCGCACCAAGGAGCTCATGGAGGAGTTTGGCTCCGTCAACAAGGCGTAAGTAGCGGTTTAATTTCCCGTCGGAGGCCCCGTTCGCCCTACGTTTTTCCCTTGCGCTCACCTGGCTTTGCCAGAAGTCGCGCAATGGGAAAAGCTCCGGGCGAACGGGGCCTCCTTTGTTAACTCGCTACAGGGTTACTGGGCTGAATAATTTGCCCCGGCTTCGTCAGAAGTCGCGCCAAGGAAGCAGTTCCGGGGGTCGGGGCTTCCTTCGTTTAGCGCCGCAGGGTTACTGGGGTGAATTCATTTTTTGGCTACCGTTTATCGGTGTTGAGGGCTTCTTTGTTGGGGCTTTCTCTTTTTTCTCGCTACAATGGGCTTCAAGAGTTCTAATGACTTGGATTTTGGTATGGCTGTTATTGACGTGCTGCCTTCGGATGGGAAGGTTGTTGACGAGGGCCCTGTTGGTTGCTCTGTTGATGTTTGCTGTGATGATTTTCGTCATCTTGATGTTGGGCTGCCGCCCGAGATTCTTCGTCTCAAGGATGCTGGATATTTGACGCAGGCTGTTGCAGCTTGTGATCGCCTCTTGGAACAGAATCCTGAGCCTTCTCTTGCTGCTTGCGTTCGTGCTGAGCGGTACCGCATGCTCGAGACACCGCTTCATTTTTCGGTGTCGCGTAATCGGGCTATTGCGATGATTCGCGAGGAGTGGCCTGAGTTTACCGAGGGGCAGTTTGACGATCTGATCGATCGCAAGCGTATTGACTGGCGCTTTATCGATGGCGAGCTGTTTGTTCTCGACAACTTCCTCGATTCGCTTCGCGTGTATCCCAAAGAGGTTCCCGGCATGCGCCCCGATTCTACGGACGGAATTGCGCTGCGCAACCAAATGCTCAAGGAGATGGAGTCGCAAGACGGGATGACTCGCGTGATTACCCTTAAGGCGTCCGTATCTGTTCCCGGTGCCCTTGAGGGGGAGGCCGTTCGTGTGTGGCTTCCCGTTGCTGCCGCCTGCCGTCAACAGTCTCAGGTCGAAGTTCTCGATATGACGCCGGAGGGGAACGTTGCCCCCGAGGGTGCGCCGGCACGCACCGCTTCGTGGCGTTCTTCGACCGAGCGATCGTTCTCGGTGACTTATCGTTATCACATTGACGCCGCCTATTGCGATGTCTATGGGGGCACGCTTCCTGTGCGTCCGTACATGGATGCACCGCTGCCCGAGGATATTTCCGAGGACCGTCCGCATATTGCATTCACGCCGCATCTGCAGCAGCTGACCGCCAGCGTCGTTGATGGGTTCGACGACCCGCTCGATCGTGCTCGCGCTATCTATGACTATCTGACGCAGCATATCGATTACCGTTATCAGCCTCCGTACTTTCTTCTGGGGTCCATCGCCGATGACTGTGCGCATTCGCTTCGCGGCGATTGCGGCGTAATGGCGCTCACGTTTATCACCATGTGCCGTATTGCCGGTGTGCCCGCCCGTTGGCAGAGTGGTCTGTATGTTGCACCCGACTCGGTGGGGCCGCATGACTGGGCAGAGTTCTATACGCCGCAGACTGGTTGGCTTAACGCCGATGTCTCGTTTGGCTCATCGGCACGCAGAATGGGGGAGGAGTGGCGTCGCCAGCACTACTTTGGCAATCTCGACCCATGGCGCATGGTGGCCAACGATCGATTCCAGGCAGAATTTGAACCTGTTTTCGACGGCATGCGCGACGACCCCTACGACAACCAGATGGGCGAAGCTTCGGTTAACGGACGTGGGTGCCGCCAGCGCGAGATGCTCCGTTCGGTTGAGCTCATCGAAATGCTCGAAGTTCCATTTTCGGACTAATCGACAGAAAGCTGTGATAAACTTACTCACGCATTCCGTGCCCGAGTGGCGGAATTGGCAGACGCAGTGGACTCAAAATCCACCGTTGGCAACAACGTGCGAGTTCGAGTCTCGCCTCGGGCACCATACATGCAGCTGAGCGTTCAAGGGGGTCAAGGCCCCCTTTTTCGTGCCGAACTCGCGTGAGCGCGCGGAGCGTTAAGCAAACAGGCCTGTGGCCTGTTTGTAGCGGAGCGTGGCGAGGGCGCCATGCGCCCGAAGCCCGGGGCTTCGCGAAGCGAAGACCCTTCGAGTCTCGCCTCGGGCACCATACATGCAGCTGAGCGTTCAAGGGGGTATGGGCCCCCTTTTTCGTGTACGTAATGTGATAACGCGCTGCACGTGTTATTATTCGCAAGGCATTGTTCCCGCAATGCCCTAAAGAGGAACCCGAGGGTTCCCACCTTTTGGCGCCAATGAGCAGCTGACTGGTCATACAACTTAGATTCCCTTCCTCGTTTAGAGGATATCTATGTGTACGACCTGGTTGCTGAGAAGCGCCGGGTTATTTTTTATGAATGGAGGTAGGGAAAATAGCTAAGTCTGATGACACCCGCATCAACGACGAGATCACTGCATCTTCGTGCCGTTTGATTGGCGTCGATGGCTCTCAGCTCGGCCTGTTCGCCATCCGCGATGCCCAGCGCGTCGCCGACGATCAGGGTCTTGACCTGGTCGAGATCGCTCCCAACGCGGAGCCGCCGGTCTGCAAGGTCATGGACTACGGTAAGTTCAAGTACCAGCAGGCCATGAAGGCCAAGGCTGCTCGTAAGAACCAGTCCAAGGTCGAGGTCAAGGAAATGAAGTTCCGACCCAAGATCGATGTAGGCGACTACGAAACCAAGAAGGGCCACGTTCTACGTTTCCTCAAGAAGGGTGCACGCGTTAAGATCACCATCATGTTCCGCGGCCGTGAGATGGCTCACCCGGAGCAGGGTCTTAACGTTCTCGAGCGTCTCGCCGAGGATCTCAAGCCTTACGCTACGGTCGAGTCCAAGCCTAAGATGGAAGGCCGTAACATGCTTATGCTGCTCGCCCCGATTAAGGGCGCCTTCGATGAGGATAAAGCGGCAGGCGATACCAAGTAACTAGTGTTCTGTAACCGATTAAGGAGTATTTCATGCCTAAGATGAAGTCCCACAGCGGCACCAAGAAGCGTTTCCGCAAGACTGGTACCGGCAAGCTTATGCGCGCCAAGGCTTTTAAGAGCCACATCCTGAGCAAGAAGTCCACCAAGCGTAAGCGTGGCTTCCGTCAGGAGACCGAGATCGCCGCTGCCGACCGCAAGGTCATCAAGTCGCGTCTCGCCTAAGTTCGCGTTCCCGTTTTTCGTTTTACCGTCTAGGAGTTGATAGAACATGGCACGTATCAAGCGCGCTGTTGCCGCCAAGAAGAAGCGCCGTACCGTTATGCACCGTGCGAAGGGTTACTACGGTGCCGCTTCGCGTACTTACAAGCATGCTAAAGAGCAGGTCCAGCACTCCCTGCAGTATCAGTATCGTGATCGCCGCAACAAGAAGCGTGAGATCCGTTCTCTCTGGATCACCCGTATCAACGCTGCTGCTCGCCTGAACGACATCTCTTACTCTCAGTTCATGCACGGCCTGAAGCTTGCCGGCATCGAGCTTGACCGCAAGGTCCTGGCTCAGATGGCTTACGAGGACATCGAGTCCTTCAACGAGCTGGCTACCATCGCCAAGAAGGCTCTCGAGGCCTAAAAGATTCTCTTGAATCGCTAGGGGAGTGTCGCGTTGTGCGCGGCGCTCCCTCTTTTTATCTAAAGCGCGGTTTACATTGCTAAAAGCGCGGGTAGATAGACACTTACAGGTGACCGATCTCTATATATTCCTGAACCAAAGGGTCATCATCTGATACGTGCGGAAGATCCGCACTAGTCTTTCTATTACCTATAGAAAGCGATATATTGTGTAGGACTTGTGAAGAGTGGAATTGACGTCCCACAGGGCTTCGCGGTCTGGCAATATATCTCCTTGCCGCGCGGCCCGGTCGAACCGGATCGGCCGCA